>CAYODA010000010.1:0-24141 GCA_964402625.1 uncultured Syntrophomonadaceae bacterium
AACTGGAAGAAGTGCCTTCCGGGTAAAGATCAGCTCCTTTGTATTTTAACGAACTTGCCGGCTTGAAGGCACGTCTCTGTTGACAAAGCCGGGGTTTGCTAATATAATGTACATTGCTGTAAACGGATATGAGGTTTTTGGTTAAAGGAACCTTACGTGGGGCTGTGGCGCAGTGGGAGCGCGCTTCCTTGGCATGGAAGAGGTCGTGGGTTCGACTCCCACCAGCTCCACCACTTTCTATTTTATTAACTGTTTTTGCTGCCGGATAGTTACAGCCCGGGAGTTGAGCTCGTCTCATTATAGGGGCGGGCTAAAGTTTTATATAGAGGTTTTTGTTTTTATAGAAGTAAAATTACCGCTGGGTTACGGAGGTTGAAAACATGGCTTATGAACCTGGAAAAATTGAAGCCAGGTGGCAGAATTTCTGGAGAGAGAACGATTTTGACAGTGTTGTAGAAGATGATAACCGCCCCAAGTACTACGTGCTGGAGATGTTTCCCTATCCTTCCGGGAGTCTACACATGGGGCATATGAGAGTTTACACCATAGGAGACGTACTGGCACGTTTCCTTAGAATGCGTGGCTACAATGTTCTTCATCCCATGGGGTGGGATGCTTTTGGGCTTCCTGCGGAGAATGCAGCCATAGATAACAAGGTAAGCCCCCGCGAGTGGACTGTAGAAAACATAGAACAGATCAAGCAGCAGCAGAAAGACCTGGGTTTAAGTTACGACTGGAGCAGGGAGGTTACTACCTGTCACCCGGATTATTACCGGTGGACCCAATGGCTCTTTTTGCATTTTTATAACCAGGGCCTGGCTTATCGAAAAAAAGCCTCTATTAACTGGTGCCCTCACTGCGAAACGGTGCTGGCCAACGAACAGGTGGAAAACGGCCTATGCTGGCGCTGTGAAAGTGAGGTTACTTTAAAAGAACTGGAACAGTGGTTTTTACGCATTACAGACTATGCCGAGAGGCTTCTGCAGGATCTTGATTTGCTGGAAGGGTGGCCCGAACGGGTCAAAATAATGCAACGGAACTGGATAGGTAAAAGCCAGGGAACAGAGATAGTATTTCCTCTCAAAGAATTCCCGGGGGAAGAGCTGAGGGCTTTTACCACTCGTCCCGATACTCTCTTTGGTGTTACGTACATGGTAGTGGCTCCCGAGCATCCCATGGTAAAGAAACTCGTGGAGGGCACAGAAAAAGAACAAGAGATTTTGGATTTCGTCCGCCGGACTACCGGCAAAAGTGAAATGGAGCGGGCCGGCGAAGATGTAGAAAAGATCGGGCTGTTTACCGGAAGTCATGTTATAAATCCCATTAACGGGGAAGAAGTACCCGTGCTGGTAGGGAACTACGTTCTAATGGAATACGGCACCGGTGCAGTAATGGGTGTTCCCGCTCACGACCAGCGTGACTTTATGTTTGCCGATAAGTATGACCTCCCCGTTCAGCAGGTTATTCAGCCTTACGACAGGGATTTATCTTCCGAGCCCTTAAAAGAAGCTTTTGAAGGTCCCGGTTACATGATCAATTCCGGGGAATTTGACGGGCTGGATTTTGAAGAAGGTAAAAAACGGGTTACGGAGCGTCTGAAAGAGATGAGCAGGGGTGAATTCAAGGTAACCTACCGGCTCAGGGACTGGCTTATCTCGCGTCAGCGTTACTGGGGGGCTCCCATCCCGGTGATATACTGCGACAGCTGCGGTATTGTGCCTGTACCGGAGAAAGACCTCCCCGTACTGCTCCCGGATAATGTAGAACTTTCCGGAGACCGGGTACCCGGTCTTTCCCGGTACGATTCGTTTGTGGAAACCAACTGTCCGCAGTGCGGTGGTGCCGCCAGGAGGGAAACCGACACCATGGACACTTTCATGTGTTCTTCCTGGTATTTCCTGCGCTATACCAGCCCGAAAGAAGATAAACTTCCTTTCTCCAGGGAGAAAGCGGATTACTGGATGCCGGTGGATCAGTATATAGGGGGCATTGAACATGCCGTGTTGCACCTGCTGTACGCCCGCTTTTTTACCAAGGTACTTTACGATACGGGCATGGTTAACGTAGTGGAACCTTTTAAACGCCTCCTGGCCCAGGGCATGGTTTACAAGGACGGGGCCAAGATGTCCAAGTCGAAAGGCAACCTGGTAACCCCCGATGATATTTTCAAGAAATACGGGGCCGATACGGGTCGCCTCTTTATCCTTTTTGCCGCTCCGCCGGAGAAGGACCTGGAGTGGAGCGAACAGGGTGTAGAAGGTGCCTACCGTTTTCTCCGCAGGGCGTTTCGCCTGGTGGAAGATTATGCTCCGGTAGCACGCCGGAATAGTTCTGAGAAATGGGAGAAAGAAGAAAAAGAACTGAGGCGTATTGCCCACGCCACGGTGCAGAAAGTAACCGGGGATATAGAAGAACGCTTTAACTTTAACACGGCTATAAGTGCGGTTATGGAACTGGTGAATTCGGCTTACGAATACGTTCAAGGACGAGAAGAAGGCGAGCTTAATGCTACTCTCCTGCAGGAAACCGTGGAAAAGCTGGTCCTGTTGCTGGCTCCTTTTGCCCCGCATATGGCCGAAGAGTGCTGGAGGCTGCTGGGTAAAGAAAGCAGCGTACTTCTGGAAGAGTGGCCGACTTACGAACCAAATGCCCTTCAGGTAGAAGAAGTGGAAGTTGTAATACAGGTAAACGGCAAAGTCAGGGATCGGATGAGCGTCCCGGCGGGCCTTTCCCGGGAAGAACTGGTTAACGAGGCTTACCGGCTGGAACGGGTGCAGGAACTGATCCAGGACCGGGAAGTAGTAAAAGCCGTAGCGGTGCCCGAAAAGCTGGTGAACCTGGTGGTATCCTCTGACGGCAGGTAGCCTGACCAGAAGCAGGGTGAGGGCTAAGGTTATTTTCTGAGTAATTTCCAGGAGACAGAAGGAGGTTAACCCGTCTGGTTGTTAACGGCGAACTGGATTATTTGCTGGCGGAGGCTATAAAAAACAACATATTACCTTTAACGGGCAGGTGCAATCTCGCCTGCCTTTTTTGCAGTAACCTGCAGAACCCCGGGGAAGTAAAAGTATTTTCTCTACCTCCTCTTTCTGAAGAAAAGCTTTCCGGCCTGGTTCCTCTCCTGGATGGAAAGCGCAGGATTGTAATAGGAGAATCGGTATCCCACCTTCAGGAAGGAGAACCTTTTACACACCCTCATCTCTACCGGGTTTTAAAGTCTGTTCGAAAATATTTTCCCCGGACCCCGGTACAGCTAACTACCAACGGCAGTTATTTGAATAAACACGCGCTTACGTGTCTAAAAGAGCTAAAACCCCTGGAGCTGGTGGTGTCTCTCAACAGTTCTTCAGAGCACGGACGACGTGAGATAATGGGTGACCGGCAACCCCGGCAGGTCCTGGATAATCTTAAAACCCTCTCGGGAGCGGGAATTCCCTTTCACGGCAGCCTGGTGGCTCTGCCGCACCTGGTGGGATGGGAAGACTTCCGCGAAACGGTAAAATTCCTGGATAAATGCGGTGCTCTGACTATTAGAATCTTTCTCCCGGGATACACCAGGTACGCTCCTTCCCACCTGGAAAATCCGCCGGGTTTGATGTTTCGCCTTTGCGAGATAATTGAAAACCTTAAAGAAGAAACTACATCACCTCTCTTGATGGAGCCCCCGGGAGTTAATAACCTGGAGCCCCGTGTAGAAGGAGTTCTTGGTGAATCCCCTGCTTATAACAGCAGTCTACGGGAGGGTGATGTGGTTCATACGGTAAACGGGGATGTTCCCCGTTGCCGTGTAGAGGCATACCGCTTCATTCTGGAGAGTAAAGATCCAGTAGTAAGGTTTTGCCGGGAAGGCGAAGAAAAGGAAGCAGTGCTCACCAAAGAAGCCCACCAGAAGCCGGGCACGGTGTTTTACCGCGATCTTGACCCTGCTGACGTGGAGTGGGTTCGCCATAAAAGCAGGGGTATGGAAAGTGCGGTATTTACTTCTCCCCTGGCATTTCCCATGTGGAAAGAGGCAGTGAGGAAGTTTGGCCTGGAGCAAGTACATATCCACCGGGTAGAACCTGCTTTCTGGGGAGGTTCTATCGTATCTGCGGGATTACTTACTTTATGCGATTTCAGCAAAAAGATAGAACAGCTGCAAAGAGAGAACCTTCCCTCGCTGATTTTTTTGCCTGGGGATGCTTTTGATGCAGCGGGGAAAGACCTGCTGGGGAGGAATTACCTGGAGTTGGAAGAAAGCCTGGAAGGGGCCTCACGGCTCATATTATAATATTCCTGGAGAAGAGGTGAGAATGATGTCGGAAGAGAAAAATAATCCTGATGTTGCAGAAGTGGTGTTGGAGGAAAGCGATTCATCCAGCTCGGACAGCGTAAGCATTTCCTCCGAGGTTATCAGCATACTGGCGGGAATTGCAGCCGGTGAAGTCGAGGGTCTGGCGGGAATGAGCGGAAGCATAGTAGGCGGAATTGCGGAAAAGCTGGGTCGGAAAGATTTTTCCCGGGGTATAAAAGTTCACCTGGAAGATACCCGGGTAACCCTGGATTTGTACATAGTAGTGGAATACGGGTACAAAATAAAAGAGGTTACCGACGAACTTAAAAAGTCAGTCCGCCATGCCATAGAAAACACCACCGGCCTGCAGGTGGTATCGGTAAACATCCACGTGCAGGGCATCAATTTGCCCGGCAGAGAAGAAAAGCCGGAAAAAGAAGAAGCGGAAGAGTAATCACCCCTGGAGTGCGGAGCCATCGAAGTATGAAAAAGCACCTCTCTGGTATATTCTTTTTTTATTAGTGGAAGGAAATATTAGTCCTGCGTCGAAGTGTAAAACATGTAAAAATAAGTTACGTATCCATGACTCACAGACCACTAAACCCGGGAAGCCGGGTATTACGGACCGGAGGGGTTGTGTGATATATGCGTTCAATAAACCCAAAAGAAAAGCTCCTTCTTGGTGGACTGGCATTATTGCTGCTCCTGGGCGTAGTATTACGTGCGGGCTTGCTGGAACACGTTCAAATGAATTTATCTTCTTTGGGAACAAACGGGAGTATAGAAAAGCTTAAAGGGGATTCAGCGGAGCAAACAATTGATAACGGGAAAGAAGTCAATACGGAAGAAAGTCGGGAAAATACCGGAGATAGTGAGAAAAATGAACAAGAACAAGATAAGGATCAAGAAGAAGATGAAGAAATAATTTACGTAGATGTAAGTGGTGCGGTACATAACAGCGGGGTTATACAACTTCCCCCCGGTTCCAGGGTATTTGAGGCACTTGAGGAGGCTGTCCCTACCGGGGAAGCCAACCTGGATATCGTAAATCAGGCCCGTCCCCTGCAGGATGGAGAAATGCTGCGAATTCCTTTTGAAGGGGAAGAAGAGGATGAAGTTAAAGAGACAGGGGAAACCTGGAGCGGTGGAGAAACCGCCGGCTCAGCAAATAAAGTAAATATTAATCAGGCGGGAAGAAACGAACTAATGGATCTGAGGGGAATAGGAGAAGTTAGAGCCGGAGATATTATTGAATACCGCGAAGAACATGGTCGTTTTGAGAGCAAAGAAGACTTAAAAAATGTTTCAGGTATAGGGCCTTCTACGCTGGAAGGGGTACGAGAAGATATAACCATATACTAACAAGCACCTGGATGCATGGCTAAATCCTTCTTAAAGGAAATGCAGGCAAGGAATACCGAGTAAAAGCAGGTTACTCTTCTTCCATGTAAGTACACCCCTGTACAGGCAATGTACTTCCTCTGCATGCCTTTTGCTTTTCAAGCATATTTTAGTTAGAATATTAATAGACTTCATAAAGGAAGCACAATTAAATAGATGACGGGCTAAATCCAACAAAGTCACCCGGTTTGTATTTGAAGGAATGCACTTGAGAGAGAGTGCATTTTATCGTTCCTGGTAAAAAAACCGGGTATTAATGGGAAAAGGAGGGAGACATTCCAACCTGCTTCTTGAATTTGCCTGTAGAGAATATGAAGGCTTTAAAAAAGAAGGAGGAATCTACTTATGAGTGTAAATGAAGCTTACAGTCAGATGGCAAATAGTGGTCTATACGGTAAGCCGCCGGGTTTAAAAGGAAAGTACGACAATGTCAGGAGATTTTGGGAGGATAAAGTAACGGCTTACTTTATTCGTCCTTACCTGGAAGACATTAAGAGAAGGTGCCGGGAAAATGGCCGTAAGGTCCGTATTCTGGATCTAGGGTGCGGGAGCGGGGACGGTTACGAGCTCCTTACGGAGGTTGTAAATCACGACGCTTCTCCCAGAAAAGTCGAAGTGAACGTTTTACCGGAAGATGAAATTGACCTTTATGTCGGGGTTGATCTTAACTCCGAGCTCCTGGAGCAAGGAAAAGGATATTACAGCGACCGTGATCATGTTAAATTCCTGAAGGGCAACTTTCTTCAGGGGCTGGGAGTTGAGGAAGAGCCACCCTTTGATATTTATTTTGCCAATTACGGTACCCTTTCTCACTGCAGTGACAAAGAAGTAGAAGATCTCCTGTTGAGGATAATAGAACACAGCGGCAAAAGAACCATAGTAATGGGTGATTGGCTGGGGGCTTACAGCTACGAATGGCAGAACCTGTGGGCGGATCCTCTCCCGGAGGATTATTCTATTCCTTACGTAGTCTCCTACCTCTATGATAGTGAAGATAGAAGCAAGGTCGACCTGGAGAGTTTTGACATGCGCCTTATGAGCAGGCCCACCTTGTTTTCTATAATTGACAGGGTCTCCCGGAGGGCCAGGCCTCGTGTGGAGATAAAAGTTCTGCGCTTATTTGACCGTTCCACGTTTGTAGGGCGCCATATAGAAACCGGTGAGTATAACGATAATCCTCAGAAAACAAGGTTTGCAGTAAACTCGCTGCTGGAACCGGAGTGCCGCACCAACCTGGAGGAGGTAAAAGTTAGTTATTGTCCCCGGCCTGGCTTTGAAGGGATTAACGAGCGGTTCAAAAAGCTGGAATTCACCTGGAACAGCCTGGTGGAAATAACCGAAAGAGTCCTGGCAGGCGAAACAGTTGAGGTGCCCCGGCATGATGAAATGAGCGACTTTTTATCTCTTTCTGCCAAAACCCTTTTACAGCTTAATACCTTGACCGAAGGGCTTCCGGTAGAAGATGTCAGGGCAAACATAATTGAACCCCAGCTTGCTTACCTGCTCAGGCGGGCTGAGATGATAATTCAGGAAGGACTGGGTATGGGCCACGGTTACACGGCTATTATGGAGATTGTTAAAAAGTAAACCCCAAGGTTAGCGTAATCAGCAATTTGGTGGTAAAATAGGGGAAGGTAAAAACTTCCCCTATTTTGCTTTTTTATAGCAGCCGTGATAATATTTTTATATGAAATTTATCTATAATAACAAGAACAATAATGAAAGGAGAATGATGTAGAATGATCGTAGTAGCTGAGCTTATTAACGCTTCAGGAAAAAAGGTAAAGGAGGCCATCATCAACCGGGACGGGGACTTTATTGCTGACCTGGCCAGAAGACAGAGTGAGGCCGGTGCTGATTATATAGATGTGAACGTGGCTACCGGTTCCGGTGATGCTTCCGGTGAAGCTGAAGACATGAAGTGGGCCCTGGATGTAATAATGAACGCAGTGGATAAGCCCATCGCTGTGGATACTACCGATCCCAAGGTGCTGGAAGTAGGTCTGGATATGTGCGGCGAAGGCACTTTTATTAATTCGGTTAACGCGGAAAAAGGGCGTCTTGATTCTTTCCTGGAGCTGGCCCGCAAGTACAATAGCCCTGCCATGGCGTTGCCCATAAAGGAAAGTATTCCCGAAGATGTGGAAGGACGCGTGGAAGTTGCCGATGAAATAATTAAGGCGGCGGACCAGGTAGGTGTACCCCGGGAAAATCTCTATTTTGATCCCCTGGCCATGCCCATAAGTGTAGACCATAACAATGCTTTTACTACCATGGAAGCGCTGCGCAGGATCAAGGAGTACGAAGGGGTTAAATCCACTATTGGATTGAGCAATATCTCTTACGGCTTACCCAAGAGGGAGATACTTAACCGGGCTTTTCTCCTGCTCTGCATGCAGCAGGGACTGGATTCGGCTATCATGAACCCCATGCAGTCGGGAATAATGTCCATTATAAAGGCCGGCAACGTACTCCTGGGCAAAGACCCCATGTGCGGACAGTACCTCAAAGCTTACCGCAAGGGCCTTTTGTAGTAGTCACTGCGCCGCTGGCGCGGCACCACCAGTATAGCAAAGAAAATAAACCCCCTCCTACCTGGGAGGGGGTTTTAGGCTCGAAGAAGTAGTTTGGCTATTCCCCCCGCTGGAAGAGGGAAATGTAAAACAGGCGAAGGTGGATGCGGTTAAAGGGTGTTTTCCGAGCAGGTAGCGGAAGGCGCCTTCAGGCAGGTGGAAGAAGGTAAGGAGGGTAAAAGTTGGGGCTTATAGACGAGATAGCCCAGGAAGTAGAGTCGGGTGATGAAGAAGAAGTTAAAAAGAAGGTGAAAAAAGCACTTCAGGAAAACCATACCGCCCTGGATGTAATAGATAACGGTCTAATGAAGGGTATGGGTATGGTAGGAGGGAAGTTTGGCAGCGGAGAAATATTCATTCCCGAAGTTATGATTGCTGCCCGGGCGCTGCAAGCAGGCATGGAGTTCCTCCGGCCCTACCTTCAGGAAGGTAAAAGAAGTAGTATTGCCAAAGTAGTTCTGGGAACGGTAGCGGGAGACATTCACGACCTGGGTAAAAACTTTGTTAAAATTATGCTTACTGCCAACGGATTCGAGGTTATAGATATAGGAATAGACGCTTCTGCCGAAAAGTTTGTTGATGCGGCAAAGGAGCATCAACCGGAAATTATAGGGATGTCGGCCCTTTTGACTACCACCATGCCAGAGATGGAAAAAGTAATTGAAGCGCTCCAAGTAAACGGTATCAGAAATAAGCTAAAGGTTATTTTAGGGGGTGCCCCCGTAAACCGGGAATTTGCCCACAGTATAGGAGCGGACTTTTACGCGGAAGATGCCATGCAGGCAGTCCACCTTTTAAAAAGGGCGGCTGGTTGATTAATGGATAGGAAGGCATCCGGCAAGACGGTTGCATACCGATAATATTAAAATGAGGCAATGAAGGGGTACACCGAAGAACTGTTCCTCTTTATGTGCTTATGCCCGGTAATACCCGTTTTCTTCTTTTTCCACCAGGCCTTCTTTTTGCAGCCTTGCCAGGTGTTTAAGCAAAATTAGCTTTTCCCAGAACAAAACAAAAGGAATGGGGTGAGCCTTGTAAATTAACCCCAGCTGCGCCAGGCTGTGCAGGTCATACGGCTGTTTTTTTAGTTGGTAGTATATTCTTTCCTCCCTTTTAAAAATGCGGTCCCTGTATTCCTGCAGCCTTTCCACGGGGTTGTTGCACACCTGTGGTATGTGACTGGTGGCTATGTAGGTGGGTTTAAGCTCAATCAGGTGATCGATAGAGCGGATCATCTCATCCGGGCTGGCGTACACTTCCCCGTACCAGGGCCCCACCCGGGTAAGACATATATCACCGGAAAATAGCAGTTCTTGCCGGGGGAACCAGAAAGAGCAGTGTCCCGCCGAATGTCCCGGTGTGTGTAGTATTTCCATTTCCGTTTTTCCAAAAGAAACCCTTTCTTCTCCTTTAAAGGTGTTGTCTATATGCCAGCTTCTTACCACTTCCTCCTTGCTTAGTCCGGCTTGTATGGAAGCTTCCTCGTAATCGATGCCGGGCATTAGTTCATCCCAGAGGTCAAAAGAATTGTAGTGGAAAAACAGTTCAAAACCGGTAAGGGGAGGGTAATCCAGTTCATGGATGCTAATGTGGGCTCCCGGGAAGTACTCGTTATGGCGTACATGATCAAAGTGATGGTGAGTGTACCAAACAGTTTGCATAGAAGAGGGAGCAAGTTTTTCTATCAGGTGTTTTTCGGTACCGGTTTCAATTATTCCCCTTTCTTCGTCTTCAATAAGCAGGCTGTTGCAGAAAGTAAAATTATCGCTAGTTACCAGGTATAAGTTTTCGCCGGCGGGAAGTATCAATTTTTATTCCCCTTCATTCATATCATTTTACTCTCACCAGTACTGCCAATAGGTGCCTGGCTTTTTGCATTATTCCATAGAGGTGGGTAAAATTCCTTTTATTAATAAAAGGAATAAAGTATCCCGGCGGTTTCTTTTGACAGGAAGCATTGAATTGACTTAGAATAAAAATAACGTATTTAATTCTTAAGTTAGAGGGGGAGAAAATGAGAAATTATTTGCCTCTGGTAATAATAGCTGTGCTGTTAGTTTTAATAATCCTGGTGGTAGTTGGAAACAATTTTTACCTGGATTACCTCTGGTTTGCTGAACTGGACTTTGAAGGGGTGTTCTGGACGCAGTACCTTTCCAGCTGGGGCATGCGGCTGGCCGGTTTTTTGTTTTTCTTTGCGTTTCTGTTTGTTAACCTGATGTTTACCCGTAAAACTGTGCTTCACCTTCCCAACCTTAATATCCGTGAACAACTGGTCAGCGGAGGTTATTATAATTTTGTTACTCCCCGCCGGATAACCCTGGTATTCCTGGGGGCCTCTGCGCTGATCTCATTTATCTTCACATCTTATACCGGCGGTTACTGGATGGAGCTGCAGCAATTTTTAAATTCCACAGCATTTGGAGTTAACGATCCCATCTTTAATACGGATGTTTCCTTTTACGTTTTTGTACTGCCTTTTTTAAGATTTTTATACCAGTATTTCATGATGGTGCTGATAATAACCCTGATCCTGGTGGGAGCTATTCATATAACCCTTAATCCCCCTAACCAGGTGGCAAGGCGCTGGTTTTTCTATTCTTTTCCCGGTTTGAGCCATGTCTCGCTTCTCTTGGGACTGGTTTTTGTGCTCAAGGCCGGCGATTATTGGATGCAGATGCGCGAACTGGTCCTTTCCGGCAGGGGTTATATTTTCGGCGCCGGATTTACCGATGTCAATGTTAGTTTCCCGGTTTTCTGGATCCTGCTTTTCTTAACCCTGGTATGGGCTTTAATATTTTTCTTCAATATAAAATTAAAGCGTGCCGGCTTTTTGGTTTATGGGGTGGGGTCTTTAATAGCTGTTTCTCTGTTAGGTGGAGCTATAGTTCCCAGCCTGGTGGAGCAGCTGCGCGTTTCCCCGGCCCAGTTTACCTTCGAAAAGCCTTACATCGAGCACCACATCGAGTTCACCCGGCAGGCATACGACCTGGATGAATTTACTACCACGGAGTACCCGGCTGAAGAGAGGTTTACCTGGCAGGATTTCGAGGAAAACCCGGGCACTTTCAACAACATCCGCCTGTGGGATTACCGCCCCATCCACGATACCTTTAAACACGAACAGGAGCGCCGCGACTACTATACTTTTCATGACGTGGACATTGATCGCTATACCGTGGACGGGGAAAGGCGACAGGTAATGCATTCCGCCCGCGAGATAGATCACGGCGGCCTGGTCGAGGAAGCGCGTACCTGGGTAAACCAGCGCCTGCAGTTTACCCACGGTTTCGGGATGGTAGCCAGCCCGGTAAACGAGGTGCGACCGGGAGGCATGCCCCAGTATTTTGTACAGGACCTTCCCCCGGCTGGAGTGGAAGAGATGCTTATGAACAGGCCCGAGCTATACTACGGGGAGCTTACCCATGGCTATGCCATATCTAATACCGGGGTAGGCGAATTTAACCCGGGAGCGGGAGGAGAAGCATTTCACTACGACGGCACAGGGGGAATACAGCTGGATTCCCTGGCCCGACGCCTGCTTTTTGCCCTGCGCTTCGGGGAATATCGCATTCTGCTATCGGGAGAGATCAACCCGGATAGCAGGATTATGTTTAACCGGCAGATCCAGGACCGGGTGGAACAGGTAGCTCCCTTCCTGGAGCTTGATAACGATCCCTATATAGTGGTCAATGAAGGCAGGCTGTACTGGATCCAGGACGCGTACACCACCACCGACCGGTACCCCTATTCCCGTCCCCGGCCCGGCAAAAATTACATCCGCAACTCGGTAAAGGTGGTGGTGGATGCTTATCACGGGGATGTAGACTTTTATGTGGTTGACCCGGAGGATCCCCTGCTCCAGGCTTATTCCGGTATTTTCCCTGGCTTATTTACGGATATGGAAGAGATGCCGGAAGGGTTGCAGCAGCACCTCCGCTATCCGGTTGACCTGTTTAGCACCCAGGCTGATCTCTACCGGCTTTACCATATGACTACCCCTTCGGGATACTACAACCGCCACGACCTCTGGAACTTTCCCATGGAAAGGTACCGGGGGCAGACGGTGGAAATGGAGCCGTACTACGTATTATTCCAGTTCCCCGGAGAAGAACAAGAGGAGTATGCCCTGATTTACCCGTTTACCCTGGACGGCAGGGAGGAAATGATAGCCTGGATGGCGGCACGCTGTGACCCGGAGAAATACGGCGAAGTTGAAGTTTTCCAATTCCCCGCGGGAGAACACGTTTACGGCCCGCAGCAGATAGAAAGGCGGATAGACCAGAACACGGAAATATCCGAGCAGTTTGCCCTTTGGGACCAGGGAGGCTCCCGGGTCATACGGGGTAATCTCCTGGTGCTCCCGGTTAATGACAGTATTATTTACGTGGAACCTATCTTCCTGGAAGCCGAGGGGGAAGACAGCCTTCCCGAGCTGGCCCGGGTGGTAGTTGCCGTAGGCGATACCGTGGCAATGGAAAGGACCCTGGAAGAAGGCCTGCAGCGGATTATAGAAGACAGGGAAGAGATACCGGAGATGCCCGAAATCCCTGAGGATATTGAAGATATCGAAGATATTGAAGACATCGAAGACCTGGATGAATACCTGGTACCGGCAGAACTGCGCGACCTGGCGGAACAGATAGAGGAAGCCTTCCGGGAGGCGCAACAAATGCAGCAGACTGGTGACTGGTCCGGCTACGGGGAAAAGCTGGATGAACTGGAGAATCTGCTGGAAGAGCTGCAGGAGAAAGTGCAATAAGCTTACCACGCTTTTCGCTCCTGTGCCGGTGATTACCGGTGGCAGGAGCGAAATCTTTTATAATGGTTTCCCGGCAAAAAATATAACAGTGGAGTGATAAACAGTTGACCATCGGCCCCAGGGTTTGGAAAACAGGTCTGGCTGCATTAATTGCCCTTATCATCTGCCAGCAGTTGAACCTTCCTTCTGCTTACCTGGCGGTTATAGCCGCCATTGTAAGTATGAGGTCATCTGTATCCCAATCACTGGCCCATGCCGGTCACCGCACAGCAGCCACGGTTATAGGTGGTACCGTGGGTTTGGTATTGATGCTTGCCTGGGAATCTAACCCTATCACTGTAGGGGTAGCCATAATCATTTCCATACTTATTTGTATAAAGCTTAATTTACAGGAGGCCATCAACCTTACCGGAATCACCGTAGCTGTAGTCATGGTAGGGGTGGAAGGGGATCCGGCAATATACGTGGGTGAGCGCCTGCTGGTTACCGTTATAGGCCTGTGTGTGGGTACTACCGTCAACCTGATTTTTTATCCACCACAGAGAGAAAAGCTGCTCCGGGAAGAGATAGATCAGCTGAATCAAATGTTGAAGCTATTTTATATTTATATAACCAGGAGGTTTTTTGATTCAACCGATTTTTACGAAAGTGAAGTGGAAGAAAAGACAGAAGAGATACGATTGCAGTTTGAAAACGTCCGCAGGATATTTTTTGAGTTCAAAGAAGAAATAGGCTATCTTAGCTCCCTGGAGAAAATCAAGAATTACGAAAAGATTATTTCTACCCTGTATCTTCTTTTTGAGAGAATACAGGGAGTTTACCAAACTGCAGATAACCGCAACAAAAGAATTTTAAAACAGAGAGGCTCTCGAGTAGCTTCGCAGCTCTACCAGGAGATTATTTCTATTTCCCGTCAGCTGGTTAATGTGACTGTAGGAATGCAGGGCTCCCTCTCTTGCGCAGGGTCTCAGAACCAGGAATTGTATCAATTTACCAGCAGCTATGCGGAGCAGGGAGAGGAGATTTTAAAAGAGCTCCGCCACAAAATTAGCCAGTGGCATCTGGAGGAGGACAATAGAAATAAAAGTGCTACCCTGGTAGAAATTTCGACTATATACTACGAGATGGAGCGAATTTTTAAATACACCACGCAGCTTCAGGATCTGCTCTGTTCCCTTTATCAGATGGAAGAGCAAAAAGCTGATACCGGGAAAACCGGTATGCTGCAAAAAGTAAAAAGCTATTTTGTCAAAAGATAATTCTATCCTGTACTGGCTGTTTGGAATATATTAACGTAAACAAGGGTGGCCAATACCCAAAAAAAGGAAGAGGGGATTATGGTTAAAGACACTAATGGAAACAGCAGAAGCAAAGTAGTAGTATATACCGACGGTGCCTGTTCCGGAAATCCCGGGCCGGGCGGCTGGGGTGCGGTTATAATATATTCCGAAAATGATATCCGTGAAATAAGCGGGGGAGAAAAGCATACCACCAACCAGCGCATGGAGATGAAAGCCGCCGTGGAGGCGCTGTCCAGGATAAAAGAACCTTCCCGGGTGGAAGTGTATTCGGACAGCGCCTACCTGGTAAATGCATTCAAGCAGGGTTGGCTGGAAAAATGGAAAGTTAACGGCTGGCGAAACACTAAAAAAAGAGAAGTGGATAACCGGGACCTCTGGGAGGAGTTGAACAGATGGTGTGGCTACCACCGGGTGGAATGGATAAAGGTAAAGGGTCACAGCAATGACTACTATAACGAAAAGTGCGACTCCCTGGCCCGGGAAGCCATCCCGGAAGAAGAAAGTTAATCAACCTTCGTATAAAGTAACCGCAGTTCAGCTCCTTGACATCAAAATTGTGATTTATTAAAATTACAATTGCAAGGGATGGAGGAACTTCCCTTGGACATTTCCTTGCCAGGGTGGCCAACTCTGTAAAAGGAGGTGGTAACATGCTGGCTAGAAGGTACATGTTCAGAGGGAGGGGAACCTTTATCTCAAGGGCGTAAGCCCTTTTAGAGACCGGCCGCGGGCCGGTCGTTCTACTGTACACGCCTATAGTAATTAGATTAATGAGGCCTGCTATTATAACAAATTTATTAGAGGTTTTCTCCTCTTTGTGTAGTATTATTAAGTGTGGAGAAATAATAGTTGTAAAACAACCACCCGGTGGATGCGGTAAATCATACCAAAGGAGCCTTTCTAATGAGACTGCTGCAGCGTTTGGAACGAAAACTGGGGCGCTTTGCCATAAAAGGCCTCATGGGCTATATAGTTGGAGCCAAGGCCCTGGTTTTTTTGTTTATGATGATGCATGGTCCCCACGTGGTGAGAGGAGCCCTTGCGTTTCACCCGGAGCTGGTTTTGGAGTACGGGGAATACTGGCGTTTATTTACCTTTATTTTTATTCCCCCCATGCCTGTTTTCATATTACTTATAGTTTTCGTTCTGTTTTTTTACTATATGATAGGTACCCGCCTGGAGCATGAATGGGGGAGTTTTCGATTTAACCTGTATTATTTCATAGGTGTTGTATCTATTATTGTTGCTTCTTTATTGACGGGTGAGGCAGGCGTTCCTCACTATTTGAATCTTTCTCTCTTCCTTGCTTTTGCAACTCTTTACCCTGAATATCAGGTTCGCCTGATGTTAATGCTCCCGATAAAAGTAAAATATTTGGCCTGGATAGCCGTGGCATTTATTGCCTTTACCGTTTTATTCGGGGCTCTTTCCGCGAAGATAATGGCCGTGGTTTCACTTATAAACTACTTTATGTTTTTTAGCGGATATATATCCAGAAACCTGAAAATGAAAAAAAGGGCTTATACCGGCCGGGCCCGCTTCCAATCCCGGATACCCGAACGGCGCGTGGTACACCGCTGTGCCGTCTGCGGTATAACCGAGCAGGATGACCCCGAGATGGAATTCCGCTACTGTTCCAAATGTGAAGGGACTTATGAATACTGTATGGATCACTTGAAAAACCACGAACACAAGTAGCCCTTGAGGAAGTTATGAGGATAGCAATGTTTGTTTTTCCTCAACTTGCTTCCCCGTTATCCTCTTCCGGAAGCAGTTCAGGGGGCAAAATCTCCTGGTTGTTTAAAAATAGCAATACCACGGCACCGGCTACCACTGTGCCTGTAGCCACCGGCATAAAAGGTGCCAGGTTTCCTCCTTCCATTAAAACTGCAAAAATATAAGGAGCCAGTGCCGACCCCATGGAGCGGCTGGCACCGTAGGTAGTGGTAAGGATTCCCCTGTATTCTTTCTTGGCGGCGGCAGTGCTAACTGTATCCATGGCCGGCAGGATCATTCCTGCCCCTATACCTATGACTGCCAGGATTGGCCAAAAGAGGAGACTCTCGAAAAGAGAGGGGATAAGGAAAAGACTGGCTGCCATCAGGAACATCCCGCTTCCGATGGTAAAGCGCGTCCCCAGCTTGCTGCCCAGTATTCCCGAGAAAAAAGTAGTCAACATCATAAAAATGACCGGCAGGGAAAGTATAAGCCCGCGAATGAATTTACCGCCGTCCAGTTTTGCTTCCAGCACGTTGCTGAGCCAAAACTGGGTTCCTATCAGTACGAAAATGGTTACCACTCCGGCCAGGAGGGTTAAAATGCGGGAGCGATTACGAAAAAGGCGAAAAGCTTCTTTTTGATCCTGCCAGCCTACGGGAGGATGTTCCGGTTCCTGCACCGTTAACCAGATAGCCAGGGCTATGGGTAGGGCCAGCAGGGGATAAAGGAAAAAAGGCAGGTACCATAATAACAGGCCGATAGTTCCGCCTATAATGGGGCTTAAAATTTTCCCCAGGCCGTTGGCTGCTTCCAGGAGCCCCACCGTCTTGTATCTTTCTTTGCTTTGAAACATATCCCCCGCCAGGGCTATGGTCAGGAACATGGGCGTGGCCGTTCCTATACCCTGAAGTAACCTTCCTGTTAGAATGACCGGGAAGGGATTGGCTAAGTACACTATAGCCAGGCCGGCCAGCAATCCGCCCAGTCCGTACAGAATCAGGGAGGTAGTAATTACGTGTTTCCGGTTCCAACGGTCGGCCAGTATGCCTCCCAGGGGAGAAAGTATCGCAGCGGAAAAAGAAGTTACTGCTATTATCAGCGACAGTTCCCGGATGTTTATTTCCAGGGCACGTTCCATGGCCGGGAAAATTGGGAACAGGAGGGTGCTGACCAACACTACAATGAAATTGGTTGCACCCAGCGTAGCAATTTTTAACCTGGTGGCGGTGTGCAAATTTGTTCCATCCTTTAAGTGGGATAGTTCCAGGTATATCTTGCTCTGAATGCCCGTACATTATTTTGCCTGTTCCCGGTATAATTAAAATTTATTATGGAGTAGAGGCAACGATCTTAAGAAAACAGGTCCAGGAAAGCTTCTACCAGGTGAGGATCGAACTGGGTTCCGGCGCATCTTTTGATTTCGCCCAGGGCTTCTTTGGAGCTGAGGGCTTTACGGTAGGGGCGGTTGCTGGTTAAAGCTTCAAAAGCGTCAACAATGGCCAGTATACGACATTCTATCGGTATTTCTTCTCCTTTAAGGCCGTAGGGGTAACCGGTGCCGTCCCATCTTTCGTGGTGGTACAGGACCAGGGTGGAAATCTCCTGGAAATCCCGGGAAGCCTGAATGATGCGGTAACCTATTATTGGATGCATCTTTATCTCTTCCCACTCTTCCGGGTTAAGTTCGCCTGTTTTCCGGAGTACCCGGTTGGAAATTCCCGTATTCCCCAGGTTGTGTATGTGGGAGAGCAAGGTAAGATTATTCAGGTGCTCCGAGGTAAGACCAATTTTTTTTCCTATTTCCACGGTGAGTTTGTTAATTCTTTCAGTGTGACCGGAACTCATGAGTTCTTTTTCGTTAAATGTATTCATTAACAGGTTTAAAATATTTTCCCGGTTCTTGGGATTCCTGGCCAGCTTGTTGCGGTACATCTCGTTGTCCGCTTCTTTATATGTTTCTATCAGCGGTTTTTCCGTGGTAGTGTTTGTGGAAAAACCCAAGGAAATATTGAGGGCAGTATCGGGATTTTCTTTAATATGTTTATTGAACTGCCGGTAGATCCGCTCTTTTACTTTAATGGTGGTTTCCCGGTCGGTATGCGGCAGCAGGATGGCGAATTCATCTCCTCCGATGCGGGCTACCGTATCGCATTTGCGTACCGAGTGCTTTAAAAGTTGAGCGCAGGTGATTAGCATTTCGTCCCCGGCATGGTGCCCCATGGTGTCGTTTATAAACTTGAGGTTATCCACATCCGCCACAATAATGCTGACGGGGAGCATCTTTTCCTGGTGAATGTGTTCCAGCTCTTTTTCGAAGTAAGTCCGATTATAGCTCCCGGTAAGGGGATCGTGGTAACTTATGTACTGCAACTGTTTTTCGTAATGTTTCCGGGTGGTGATGTCGGAATAAATGGCGTATCCCCCTACAATTTTTCCGTTTATCGCCACAGGAACCCCCTTGAAAAGTATTTCAATGGTTATCTTATTGCGGTTCAGGCTTTCAGTTTCTTGTTCGAAAGCTTCTCCTTTCAGTATGCGGTTTATAAAGCTCCTGGTTTGCCGGACCCCGGAGGAAAGTAGTATAACCTCGTAGAGCTTTTCCCCCTTAACGTCTTCAGGCTCATATCCGAAAAGCCTGGTAAAGGGTGCGTTGATGTTTATTATACGTCCCTTTTCATTAAAGAAGGCAATGGCATCGGTGGAATTGGCGAAGAGGGCTTCCAGGTGGGTTTTCTGCAGCTCCAGTTCCATCTCCATCTTTTTCCTTTCGGTGGTGTCCCGGTTGATACCCCGGAAACCCGTGATTTCTCCATTTTTGTCTTGGATCAGGGAGATGGAAGTCTCAATGTACATGGTGGTACCGTTTTTGTCCATAACTTCCATTATAAACCCTTTTTCCGGTATCCCGGTTTCAAAAACGCGGTTAAAAACTTTATAGACTTCGCGTGGTTCTGTAACCACTTTGCAGTAGTTTTCCCCAATTAAGTCTTCGTAAGTATAACCCATATACTTAAGTAGAGATTGGTTTATATAGGTGAAATTACCTGAAAGGTCAACTTCAAAATAGCCGTCCTCGATGGAGGCAAGTATTTCCCGGTATCGTTCTTCTGAATGTTTTAAGGCTTCCTCCATGCGATACCGTTCTTTAACATCCCTTACAATCCCCCGGAAACCGGTAATGTTGTCATATTTGTCCCTTACCAGGGAAATGGATACTTCTACTATAATTTCCAAGCCGTCTTTGCGAATCATTCTCCACTGGAATTCTTTACACGGGGTTCCTGTACGATAAACCTGGTTGTATTTCAGGAATAGCTTTTCGGGATCTCTGGTAAGCTTTTTGTAGCTCTTTCCCTGCAGTTCTTCCTGGGAATAGCCCGTAATTTGAAGAAAGGAGTTGTTAAAATCTACGTAGTTGCCGTATAAATCTACTTCATAAAAACCTTCTTCAATGGAGTTCAGGATGTCCTGGTGTTTTATTTCCGACTGCCTCAGCTGTTCCTTCCAGCTCCGGTAAGAGGTTATGTCCAGGATAAAACCTTCCAGCATTTCCAACCCGTCTTTGTTTTGACCGGTTCCGTGTCCCTGCTCCCAGACCCATTTTTCCATGCCGTCGGCGGTGGTTATCCGGTATTCTATTTGAAATTGTTCGTTGTTGCGGAGGGAGTCATTTATGGTTCTCCATACGTATTCCCTGTCTTCTGGATGAATCAGTTCTCCGTAAG
The DNA here is from genome assembly GCA_964402625.1 of uncultured Syntrophomonadaceae bacterium. GTDB lineage: Bacteria > Bacillota > Dethiobacteria > DTU022 > PWGO01 > PWGO01. The sequence continues at coordinate 19,755 of CAYODA010000010.1, forward strand.
AAGTTATCCTGTCTTGAATTAAATCATCGGGGCTGTAACCGGTAACCTTCCGGCAGCCTTTACTTAAATATTCCATGGTCCAGTTTCTTGAGAGGCGGCAGCGAAATATAATTCCGGGGAGGCTGTTAATCAAGGTAAAAAGATTACCCTGTTCCGGTAGCTCTTGCAAGGAAAAACACATCCTACAAAAAAAGTAATTCAAGCCTAGTCTCAAAATTGTGTAAAATTACACTTATATAATAATTCTTCACAAGGATGCCCGGAACCTTTATTTTATTTCAATTCGTAAATATCTCCTGGCTCCATTTCTGCAATCTCCACTTCCGGATCTTCCAGCCGGGCCAGCCTCTTGAATTCGCCGGCATCTTGCACCAGGAAAGGAAATGTTTTATAGTGCATGGGTATTACCGCCTGGGGTTTTAGAAGATTTAGGGCAAAAGAAGCTTGAACCGGTCCCATGGTGAAAACGTTTCCTATAGGCAGAAGGGCAAGGTTTATGCCGTATATTTCACCCAGCAGCTCCATGGAACTAAATATCCCGGTATCTCCGGCGTGGTAAATCATCTGCTTGTTTTCCAGGGATATTATATAGCCACAGGGTTCACCTGCTTCGGAAGAGTGAACCGCCTGGACCATGGTAAACTTTATTCCGTTTATAAAAACCGAGCCCCCGGAATTCATGCCAATCTGGTGAATAACATTTTCGCGGGGGAGGCCTTCTTCTTCTACCAGTTTGCTTGCTACCTCCGGCTGGGCTATAAAGGTGGCACCAGTTTGCTTAACAATCCTGGCAGCGTCTTCCACGTGGTCCTGGTGGTAGTGAGTTACCAGGACCACATCGGCTTCTTTAACATCTTCTGCTTTATAGGGATTGGCGGGATTGTTATCGTACCAGGGGTCAATTATAATTGTGCTTCCTTCCAGGGATACTATTTCAAAAGTAGCGTGTCCCAGGAATTTAACTTTAATAGTCATTTTCATCATCTCCTTACTTATATTTTATTGTATTCGGTAGGACCATTATAACACAGTTGGCTCCTGTTGAAGGTTCCAACGATAAAGGGAGCAGTAATAAAAATACAGAATAAACTCGAAATTAGTGGAGAATTTTGTTATTATAAAAAATGAGTTCAGTATGGAGGGATAGAAGAAGTGGAAAAATACCTGGAGTTGCGAAATAAGATGGTAGAAGAGCAGCTAAAGAAGCGAGGTATAAGTGACCGGCACGTTTTGAATGCGTTTTTATCTGTTCCCCGCCACTGCTTTGTAAGGGATTCCGAAAAACATCTGGCCTATGGGGATCACCCTCTTTCTATTGGTGAAGATCAAACTATTTCCCAGCCTTTTATTGTAGCTTTAATGACCGAGGCTCTTGGTTTAACCGGTGAGGAAAAAGTTTTAGAGATAGGGACCGGTTCCGGGTACCAGGCGGCAATCCTGGCAGATATAGCCCGGGAAGTGTATACCGTAGAAAGGATTTCTCCTCTGGGAGAAAAGGCAAGGGAGATTTTGCATGGCCTGGGTTATGAAAATATATATTTTAAAATAGGGGACGGCACCCTGGGCTGGAAGGAAGAAGCTCCTTTTGATGGAATTATAGTTACAGCAGCAGCGCCCCGGGTTCCTGCCAGCCTGGTGGAGCAGCTTTCCCCGGATGGGCGGCTGGTAGTACCCGTGGGCAGTAGTTTTGAACAGGATCTCCTTTTGGTAACCAGGGATACTGAGGGAGAAGTAAAGAAGCAGAGCTTGGGAGGATGCCGGTTTGTACCCCTCATAGAAAACCGTGATGGTGACTGATTCGAACCTGAAGTTGCGTGGCTTATTTTTAAACAGCTTCATTTCCGCTACGTCCTTTTTCCTGCCTTTTCCTTTTACTGGCGGAGCCTTGGCAACAGCGCCAGTGCGATTACTCAGAAAATACTCCTTTTCCCGCACCCAACGTTGCCTTTTTACTTCCCTCCCCCCCACCGGGGGGAGGGTCAGGGTGGGGGGGATACTTATTATAATTCCTCCTGCTCGAAAATACGGTTAAGCTTTCTTGTTGACTCTGCACTCCAGGGTGGTGATACCTTCACCAAACTGAGATGCAACAGCTCTCAAGCGGTGCTCGCGTCAACGGATGAGCGGCCAAAATCGCGAGCTAAAGCTCGCGCGGGAGAGTTAGCCCGCGGTGTATTCCTCGACATTCTAGGGGGGAGAAGTAGAAATTATTTAGCAAACTAGAGCAGCTATAACAATAATGGTGAAATATGGAGAATAATCCATTTCTTAAGTTGTGTTCCCCGCTAAAAATGATTGACAATTACAAAAAGTCCCAATAAAATGACATATAGAATTTTGCAATTAAAGAAACAGACTACCATAACTACTATAAGTATGCAATATATACAAAAGTAACATTTCCATCTTTTTATATGTCCCTTTTAACAGATTCTCCAGGCATCAGAGAAAATGTTTACTCTTCCAATTCAAAGATCTTTCTATGCTTAATGATTTGTTGTTTGTTTCTCTTGGTTTTAACAGTGCAAGTGGAAAGTTCAGTATTCAAGAATCTGACAACTGGAGGTGGTAGTGCGCAAATGAGCATATGTATTTTTTATCGTAGTTAGTGGAGTGCGTCAGAGGACATCAAAGTATTATAGCTTAAGGAGGGCTAACATGAAAAAAGGTGTTTGGAAGGTAGCAGGTTTACTGGTTGTTATAATGATAATCACATCTCTGGCAGCGGTTTCTGCCGCGGAAGATGATACCAATCCGGTGGTTTTTGTCCATGGCTATACAGGAAGTGAAAATAACTGGGACAGTATGATAGACGACCTGGAAGATGAAGGTTATGTTTCCGATGAGCTGCACGCCATAACTTACGAGAATCCTTGGGATGCCAGTGCAAACGAAGACAATGCCCACCAGTTAAGCGATTTTATTGATGACGTAATGGCTGATACCGGGGAAGATGAAGTAGATATAGTTGCCCACAGCATGGGAGGACTCAGTTCCCGTTATTACCTGCAAGAGCTGGACGGCCATGTGAATGTGGGAGCTATGATCACCCTGGGGACGCCTCACGACGGAGTTTTGCTGGGTCCAGGTGACCTGAGTCGTTACAGTAGCTTTTTAAGGAGCCTTAACCGGGGAGATGTAACACCCGGCGATGTTCACTATGTTTCCATATACGGTACTGCAGATATGCTGGTTACCACAGATTCAGCCCATATGGATGAGTGGGAAAACGAAAGAGTCTTTGGAGTAACTCACATGAGGCTGTTGACCAGCAGTTCTGTATTTGATCACGTGCTGGAGAACCTGACCGGGGATCCGGAAGATGATAACGGCTGGGGCTGGTGGTAAGCAAAGCCGTTTCAAGGGGAATTGCTATACAAGGAAAAAGGTCTCGCATACGGGATATATGATGTGAAATTAAATACCTTTAACACTTGTCCCTTTCCTTTTGATGGAGAGGGACAAGTGTTTTTTGGCTGCTGTTTTAGCTGCTTTTATCAGTGAGAGCAAGTGAGTATGCTATTTAAGTGAATTAATGACAACCGGAAGTTAGCCGAAAATATTGGAAACTTTCAGGTGTTCTCCCTCGATTTCCGCAATAGCTTTAAATACTTGCTGGACTCTTTCTTCCGGGGCGCGCTCAGCCACTTCCTGATAGAAGTTGGCTGCCCTTTTTTCCCTCCGGTTGGCTTCCCGGAAGTTTTCGGCATCACTGCCCGCACAATCCACTTTTGGTGGCTCGGGTTCTTCAATTCCCATCATGTCGCAGAGAAGCTCTGCATGTTCGGCTTCTTGCTTGGACAGGCGCTTAAACAGAAAACGCGTTACCTGGTTTTCAGCGTTTTCCGAAGCGCACTTGTAAAAAGACTGGTTGTCTAGCTCCAGTTTTAATGCTTCCTGGCAGTCTTTCCGGCTTTGTTCTGATAGCTCAATGTTCCCGTATTCTACATACATGGCAGAAGGTACCAGGTATACGGGGTTGGCTCCGCAGAAAGGGCATCGATCCGGCAGCTGTTCACCCAGGTATGTCTCTCCACAGATCTGGCAGGTGAAAGGCTTCAAGTTTATTCCTCCTTGTGTAACAGAATGCCTCTAGATAAGAGTTGTATTATTAAAATTCTTCTTGATATCCTGAATTCCTCCTGCCGGGATAGCAGTTTTGCAGAATTTGAGAAATATATTCGAAAGCGGGAGCACGTAAATTGGCGAATTCAGAATAAAATTATCAAAAATATCACAATATTGTTGACGAAATAAAATTAACAGGGTATAATGTTTGTAACGAATATAAATTTGTAATAAATACAAAAATATAATGATTCAAGGAGTGTGCTAAAATAGACAGGTACCGCGAATTACTTGAAACGCATGATATCAAACCTTCTAT
>CAYODA010000011.1:0-22580 GCA_964402625.1 uncultured Syntrophomonadaceae bacterium
CCGCCGGAAGAGTTTTACAGCCTAAAAGGAGTAAACCGGAATACCCGCAGGCCTGACCGCCTCAGCATAGCGATGTCTGAAATAACCGAAGCCATGCAGCCGGTTCTCTCTGCTTATTCTGCGGCGGCCAAAAGAATATTCGAGCAAACCCCGCCGCAACTAACCAGCGACATCATGAAAGACGGTATTTACCTTACAGGAGGAGGTTCCCTTTTAAAGAATATGGATAAACTGCTTTCTCACAAGCTGCAACTTCCTGTCAAGCAGGTAGAAGATCCCCTGACCTCTTCCGCCAGAGGTGCCGGGCAGGCCTTGCACTACATGCGTTCCCATCGGCTGGATCTCTATCGTGCATAATGAAACGGCTTTTTCCCCGGGCCGAAAAAGAACAAAAAAAGTTCGCCGGAGGCAAAACAAGAATTCCAGTTTTACTCTTTTATTATGCTCAGCCAGGTTCTCTGGTTAAACCAAGCTGCTGTTGGGCAAGGTCCAACGGTCTCCCTATCATAATCTCTCAATTACCTGATTAACATATTTCTCTTTTGGCAATCATGCTTCGGCTAAACATGTTATAAACCGGTTGATACTCTATTTAACGGGAGCGGGTTCGGGAGCGGTTCGGAGAGGTCCGTTCCATACGGCAAATTCGACGTCTCGCCCTCTACACTCAAGTAAACTTCTTCCACCTCGGGGTGGCGGTACAGGGTAAGAGCAACCTGGTGCAGCATTAACTCTTCTCCCTTTCTTCCGCCCCGGAAATCCAGCAGTTCCTCAGAAAAATGTATCTGAACCACTCCTTCCTCAAATTCCAAAGATTCCAGTTCCGTATTAACAGGAACCATGCTAAAAAGGCCGGGGCGCTCTCCGGAACCTTTTAAAAGCTCCTGCACTGAAGTTTCCATGGTATCTTCTTTTTTACCTAAAACCCGCGTTACAGGGATATAGTAATAATTATCCGACGGTGATAGATACAAAAAATACACCGTCACTTCAGTATAATCCTCTCTATCTTCCAGTTCTTCTTCTACTTCCAGGTTAACCCTGCACTCCGGTCCCATGGGCAGTCTACCCGGGGTACCGCCGGGAAACTCATCCAGAAAAGAGCCTTCCACCATTATCTCCACAGTTTCTATACTTTCAAACTGTTTTAAGGTGCATAACAGGCAATTTAAAATAATCCTTTCCTTTTCTTCTTCATACCTCAAAAATGAAGAGTTGAAATTAATCCTGGCCACTCCATCTTCAATGTGCATACCCAGCACTTCTGTCCGGGGAGGGAGCACCGGGATCAGCCCTTCCTGTTCCAGTTTTTCTCTTAATTCGGGGGTATCAACAAGTTCTTCGACGGTTTTTCTGGCAATCCCGGGATCTGCAGGGATTTCCCTGGTCAAAGGCACCGTAAAGCCTTTGTCTTCCGCCAGGTAATAAAAGGTTATCCGGTAAAACCCTTCTTCTTCATTTTCTGGCATTACTTCGCTGTAGGAGTTTTTTTCTGAAGGTATTTCCGGCAGGGGAACTTCCTCTTTGCCTTGCTCTTGTACAAACCATCCTCGCAACTCGCTGTATAATTCCCCGGTATCACATCCCGCCGCCAAAAGAAAAACTGCCGTCAAAAAAGTTGCTGCCAGCAAAACAAGCCTGCAACGGCCAGCCATGCTTTCTCCCCCCGGTAATAATATAGTTAATGCTCGCATTAGTTTATTAAAAATAATCTTTTTTAATATGTATCCAAAATCAGACTGGTATATTACCGCGGGTTATATGTTTTTTTAACCACTCAGACCTACCTCTTAACTTACTTTTACTTGGCCTGAGTAGTTACTATTTTTTATAAAAAAGCTTCCGTCAAAAACAAATTACAGTGCCTTTACCTTATCTGAATGACCTTAAGGGAAAATTACCTGGTAGGCTTTTACCTCTCTTCCCAGGAGCTTTTCACCAATTTCTTCGAAGGCATGGGGCTTTCCACTTACAAAGAAGCGGTGCCTGGGTTTATTTGTATTCAGAGGGTTTAACAGGGAGGTGTTTTCCAATACGTTTCTGGCATCTACAGCTGTCTCTTCCGCGGAACTTATCAGGGTAACCTCGTCACCTGTTACTTCCTGGAGGAGATCCTGCATCAAGGGATAGTGGGTACACCCCATAATAAGGGTGTCTACTCCTTCTTCTTTCAAGGGGGCCAGGTACTCTTCTGTTACCCGGTACGCCTCGGGGGTATTCACCAGGTTGTTTTCCACCAGCAATACCAGGAGGGGACATGCCCTGCTGTAAACCTTTACGGAAGGATCCATATTTTTTATGGTCTCTTCGTAGGCGCCACTCCCAATAGTACCGGCGGTTCCAATTACGCCAATCCGTCCGTTTTGGGTGGCCTGCAGGGCAGCCCGGACGCCGGGTTCTACCACACCTATCACCGGTATATCCAGCTGCTCCTGGTAATACTCCAGGCCCGCTGCTGCAGCAGAATTACAGGCAACCACAATCATTTTTACTTCCTGGGTTTGTAGAAATTCGATAATCTCCAGGGCAAACTGCCTTACTTCATGCTGGGGACGAGAACCGTAAGGCATCCTGTAAGTGTCTCCAAAATAAACCACACTTTCTTGGGGGAGATAACGGTGGATTTCCCGAACTACGGTCAAACCGCCCACCCCGGAATCCAGCATACCTATGGCTTTACAGGCTTCCAGGTTAACTGTCAACTTCGCATCACCCGCACAAGCAATGTATTTTATCCAGGCACCCTAAGTCTCATCCTCAGGCACTTAAGGCACTTAATTAAGCTTAGCAACTAAAAGTAGGTGTGTCAATTTATAAAAATTTACCGGTTACTTTTCAGTCTCTTAAAAATTTATGTTATAATATTAATTGTGAACGCCGCAGAAAAATAAATAAGATCTAATAAGGTTGTGTTTCTATTTACTATTCTGCGCAGGGGGAGAAGAGATTCATGCCCAAAAGCCAGGGGATTTTTACGGCATGTACTGTTTTCTCCTAACCAGTGAACTCTAGATATCAGGAGGTGTAGCTAATTTGAGCAACGACAATTTAACCGAAATCAGATGGCACGCCCGGGGAGGGCAGGGAGCGGTAACCGCCGCCAAAACGCTGGTGGAAATGGTGCTACCCAAAGGGCTTTACTTCCAGGCCTTCCCGGAGTACGGGCCCGAAAGGATGGGCGCTCCTATACAGATTTTTAATCGTATAAGCCCCGAACCTATTTCTACCTACTGCGGCGTCACCGAACCGGACATCGTACTGGTAGTGGACGACACCTTAATGGAAGTAGTCGATGTGACAGCAGGTTTAAAGGACGGTGGAACCATAGTGGTAAACACCGCCATGGATCCCGAAGAATTCAAGAAACAATACCCTCTTAACGGGTACAAGCTCTATACTCTGGATGCCACCCACCTGGCCATGGAAATCATCGGTCGCCCCTTTGCCAATGTTCCCATGCTGGGAGCACTGCTTTACGTTACCGGACTGATGGAGAAAGACGAAGCCGGGAAAATTCTCGGGGAATCATTTGGCAAGAGATTCCCGGAAAAAATAGTAGAAAAGAACGTGGCTACTTTAACCAGGGCTTACGAGGAGGTAAAATCATGAAAAAGTGGGATATAAAAGATATCAACAAATGGAGCTGGAAAAAACATCCCCTGGGAGCCATTATCCCGGAAGCAGCAACCGCTGCCAATTATAAGACCGGGGGATGGCGTTCCATGAGGCCTGTACGGGATGAAGAAAAATGCAACCAGTGCCTGATCTGTTTCATCTTCTGTCCCGACACCTCCATTATAGTCGAAGATGAAAAAGTAACCGGGTTCAACCTTCACCACTGCAAGGGGTGCGGAATATGCGCCCACGAGTGCCCGCGTGACGCTATTGAAATGGTAGATGAAACAGAAGCAGCCAAGCAGGATAAACAGGAAAGGGGGAACAGTTAATGAGCAGACCAGTTGCCGTAGTCGGTACCGATGCAGTAGCCGAAGCAATGCGCCAGATTGAACCGGACGTGGTTGCGGCGTACCCCATTACTCCTCAAACGGCCATAGTGGAAACCTTTGCCACCATGGTGGCAAACGGGGAAGTAAAAACTGAAATGATAAACGTGGAAAGTGAACACAGCGCCATGAGTGCCTGCATAGGTGCAGCCTCCGGGGGAGCCAGGGTTATGACCTGTACTTCTTCCCAGGGATTAGGCTTGATGTGGGAAATGCTATACATCGCTTCCGGACTGCGCCTTCCTATAGTAATGCCCAACGTAAACCGTGCCCTGTCGGCCCCCATTAACATCCACTGTGACCACAGTGACAGTATGGGAGCCCGGGACTCCGGGTGGATACAGATTTTCAGCGAGAACGCCCAGGAAGCTTACGAAAACACCATCCAGGCAGCCCGGATAGCAGAACATCCAGATGTACTGCTTCCCGCCATGGTTCTTTTGGATGGCTTTATCATAAGCCACGGAACCGAACGGGCTGAGTTTTACGATGATGAAAAAGTACGCGAGTTTGTAGGGGAATACAAGGCTCCCTACACCCTGTTAGATTCGGAAAATCCCATTACCGTAGGAAGCTTTGACGGACTTTATGGCTACTTCTTCGAATTCAAACGTGCCCAGGAACAGGCCATGCACAACGCTCTTCCTGTAGTAAAAGAAGTTGGAGAAGAATTCGGAAAGAAATTCGGCAGTAACCGCGGTTACTTTGAAACCTACCAGCTGGAAGATGCCGAAGTTGCCTTTGTGGCACTGGGATCCGGTGCGGGAACCACCCGCGCAGCAGTCCAGCAGCTGCGTAAAGAAGGAGTTAAAGCGGGCATGCTAAAACTCAGGCTTTTCCGGCCCTTCCCGGAAGAAGAACTGGTAAAAGCCCTTTCTCACGTGCCGGTTGTAGCTGTTCTGGACCGCTCCCTGACCAATTCCGGTGGACCAAGCGGGCCGGTATGCCTGGAAACCATGTCTGCTTTCTATAATGCAGAATCCAAGCCCACCATTCTAAGCTACATTTACGGGCTGGGAGGAAGAGATTTCAACCCGCAAATGGTTAAAGATGCTGCCTATGACCTGGTAGAAGGGAACATTCCCCAGGGAACCAGCTATCTCGGCTTAAAGGAGGAAGATAACTAAATGAAGTTAAAAGACCTTACTCATAAAGAAGAACTTCTAACCGGCGGCCACCGGCTGTGTGCCGGATGTGGTGCTTCTATAGCGGTTCGCCAGGTCCTGCTGGCGGCCCCCGATGACGTGGAGATAGTGGTAGCCAACCCCACCGGATGCCTGGAGGTTTCTACTACTATCTATCCTTATACTGCATGGCGGACTTCTTATATACACAGTGCTTTTGAAAACGCCGCTTCCACTTTAAGCGGGGTAGAGAGCGCTTACCAGAGTTTATATCGCCAGGGCAAGGTAAAGGATGACTACCGCTTTGTTGTCTTTGGCGGGGACGGAGGCACCTATGATATCGGATTCCAGGCCCTTTCCGGAGCCATGGAAAGAGGGCACCGTATGGTGTACGTATGCTACAACAACGAGGCATATATGAATACCGGTATCCAGCGTTCCGGGGCTACTTCCCTGGGAGCCTGGACCACCACCAGCCCGGTAGGATCCGAAATACCCGGTAAAACCCAAAACCGCAAAGACTTGACAGGTATAATGGCAGCCCACGGAATACCGTACGTGGCGCAGGCTTCCGTTAGCCACTGGCGCGACCTGGCCAACAAGGCCGCCAAGGCGCTGGCTACCGACGGTCCTTCTTTCATTAACGTGCTGAGCCCCTGCCACCGCGGCTGGAGGTTCCCCATGGAACAGACCATTGAGCTGGCCAAGCTTGGCGTCCAGTCGTGCGTATGGCCTCTCTACGAGGTAGAAGACGGCGAGTGGAAGCTTAACTATAAAGCCAAGAACAAAAAGCCCATTGAAGAGTACATTCAGCACCAGGGACGTTTCGCCCACCTGATGAAAGATGAAAACAAAGAAGTACGGGAAAAACTCCAGGAGAACGTAGACAAAGAATGGGCCAGGCTGTTGAAGAAATGCGGCGAAGAATAAACACAGACAGCTAAATTAAGACTGAAAAAAAGGAGCACCGGATTCGGTGCTCCTTTTTTATAATGTAAAGACTTAGAGCGGATTATTAACCGTTACTTTGTTGCTGAGGAATGTATATCTATAACGTGCCCTTTAAAATGTCTCTTCCCGGGATATTCTTTTTTCAATTTCCTCCTGGTATACCGGGTGCTTAATCTTGATAAAGGTCCCTTTCATTCCCAGGGAACGAGATTCTATAACTCCTGCACTCTCAAATTTACGGAGAGCGTTTACAATTACCGAACGGGTAATACCCAGGTTGTCCGCTATCTTGCTGGCTACAATAATTCCTTCTTTCCCGTTGAGCTCTTTAAATATCTCTTCAACGGCTTCCAGCTCAGAATAAGAGAGGCTATCAAAAGCAACTTCTGCCATGGCTTTATGCCTCATCTCTTCTTCTTTTTGGTCTACCTGGTTGCGCATCATTTCCATACCTACTATGGTGGCACTGTTTTCCGCTAAAACCAGGTCATCGGCCGTCATCTCTTCTCCAAACCGGTGCAGCACCAGCGTACCCAGCCTTTTTCCGCCTCCCACTATAGGCACTACTGTGGTAATTATTTCCGGGTGTTCGCAGGGAATATCTTCCTTATCAAATTCGCGGCTGTGTATACAGTTACTTTCTTTCATTCTTATATTAACCCGGGAGTCTTCAGATTTCAGCAGAACCTCTTCGTTGTACCACTCGGGATATGCCCCTTTTTCCAGTACTACCTGGTTAAATAAGCTGCAGTTAAATTCCTCCGCCAGGTAATATCCTAATATCTTACCTTTAGGATTTACAATCAGCGTATTGGCCTTCATCACTTCTCCCAACACTCTGGCACCATCGTCAAATTCCCACGTATCTTCCGATGAAGTTTGTACGTACTTTAGCATGTATCTTACTTTGTCTAATAACGGCGATTCATTCATTTTTGCTCCACCTCTCGTTACTATTAAAAAATTTATTCTCCTAACAACTATATGTTAAGTGACACAAGATGTCAATATATTTCCTTGATATTCTCTTATCAGCTAGTGCACGAAGAGTTATTTTTTTATGTTTTCCCCTCATAAATCTTCCCTGAAAAATTTCAAGGGAGGATTTCTTTTATGCTTACTTCCTTCAATTAAACGCTCGATTTTTTCTTTAATTTCAGGCGGGGCCACTCCTTTTTCCAGGTACTCATCCAGCTGGTTGTAAGTAAAACCAAGCTCGTCTTCATCTGTCTGGCCTTCCCAAAGTCCCCCTGAAGGGGTCTTGCTTATTATGCTTTGGGGTACTTCCAGCCGGGCAGCCATTTCTCTTACTTCTTTTTTTAAGAAATCGGCCAGGGGATAGAAGTCCGCCGCCCCGTCACCGTGCTTGGTAAAATAACCCACCAATATTTCACTCTTGTTGGAAGTACCGGCTACGCGAAGCCCTTTTGCCGCCGCCAAATAATAAAGTACCGTCATGCGCAGGCGGGGCTTGAGGTTTGCCACGGCCAGGCTGGTATCCCGCTCAGCCTTTATTTCACCCAATTCTCCCCACAGAGAGTTAAATGCCCCGGTTATGGGCACTTCCAGCCAGGATATATCCAGGACTTCTACCAAAAGACCAGCATCTTCCCTATCTTTCGGCCCACTTTCACAGGGCATAAATACACCGAGACACTTTTCCGCAGGGAAAGCCCGGCGACATAATGCGGCAGTAACCGCAGAATCCAGTCCACCGCTTAACCCGAACACCACACCCCGGCCACCGCTTCTTTCAACTTCTTCCTTTATCCAACGGGTTATTTTATCTATATTTTCTTCTATTCTCAATAAACTGCAATCCTCCTTTCATGGGACCGGGCTGTAACTTTTCCCGGCCGTAATGCGCTCCGATTCAGCCTGGCTGCGCGTATTATTTTACTGGTTTACTTCACCATTCAGGCGCATACTTCCTTCACGGGGTATCATATTTAAATAATCCTGCAGAGCCAGAACGGAGAAATCACCTCCCCCGCCTAAACCACTTAACGCTCCCACCAGGGCACGGACCGTGTCCAGGGAAGTAAGGCAGTAAACGTCGTGCTCTGCGGCCGCCCGCCTGATGCGGAAGCCGTCCCTCTGGGGCGCCCTTCCCCGGGTAAGAGTGTTTATCACCAGGTTAATTTTCCCGTTTCTGATGTCATCTATAATATGGGGAGAACCGTCCCTGATCTTTTTAGCGTGCTCCACCTCTACCCCCGCATTGGACAAGGCCGCAGCAGTTCCTTCCGTAGCACGTATCCGGTAACCCAGCTTCTTCAAGTTTTTTACCAGCGGTATTACTTCCTGCTTATCACGGTCGGCCACAGTAACCAGGATACTGCCGCCCTCGGGAAGCTTGAGGCCTCCTGCCATAAGAGATTTAAACAGGGCCCGGGGGAAATCCAGGTCAATTCCCATCACTTCACCGGTGGATTTCATTTCCGGCCCCAGGATGGTGTCCAGGCCGCTTATTTTACCAAAGGAAAAAACCGGCGCCTTGACTGCCACATAGGGAACAGAGGGGGGCATTCCTCCTTTGTAACCCAGCTCTTTTAAAGTAAGCCCCAAGGAAGTCTTGGTAGCCAGGTTTATCAGGGGAATACCGGTAACTTTACTCATAAAAGGTACCGTACGGCTGGAGCGTGGATTGACTTCCAGCAGATACAATTCTTCTTCGTAAACCACGTATTGTATGTTGATTATGCCTTTTATCTTCATTTCCTTGCCAATGCGGCGGGTAGCCTCCAGTATATCCTTTTCCATTTGAGGGCTCAGATTCTGCGGGGGCAATACTGCTATACTATCTCCGGAATGAACGCCCGCCCTTTCTATGTGCTCCATAATCCCCGGCACCAGCACCTCTTCCCCATCGGATACTGCATCAACTTCCAGTTCCACTCCCCGGAGATACTTGTCCACCAGGACAGGGTGGCGGGGAGAAACTTTTACGGCGGTTTCCATGTATTCCCGGAGTTCCTCTTCGTGGTAGACAATCTCCATAGCCCGGCCTCCCAAAACATAGGAGGGCCTTACTACAACAGGATAACCTACCCGTGCTGCCACTTCAAGAGCCTGCTGGGCCGAATACCCCGTACCTCCCGGGGAACGTTTCAAACCCAGCTTTTCCAACATGCTGTCGAATTTTTCCCTGTCTTCCGCCCGGTCAATATTTTCCACAGCGGTGCCCGTTATAGAAAAGCCCCGCTGATGAAGCGTTTCTGCCAGGTTAATGGCGGTTTGGCCGCCAAACTGCACTACAGTGCCTGCCGGGTTTTCTTTTTGGATTATATCCATTACTTCTTCGGGATGGAGCGGCTCAAAATATAGTCGCGTAGATGTATCAAAGTCGGTACTAACCGTCTCCGGGTTGTTGTTAATCATAACCGATGCTATTCCTTCCTCGTGGAGGGCCAGGGCAGAGTGAACACAGCAGTAGTCAAATTCTATTCCCTGACCTATACGTATAGGACCGGAACCCAGCACTACCACCTTGCTGGAAGGTATATCATCGGCTTCATCTTCATCCTCGTAAGTAGAATAAAAATAAGAAGTATCCGCCAGATGTTCACCGGCACAGGTATCTACCATCTTATAGACCCTTTGCAGCCCGTATTCTTCTTTTAACTTTAGCAACCCGGAGAGGCTTAAGCCGGTAAATCCGGAAATAGAATGCAGGGAATAACCCGACCTCACCGCGCGCCGTAAAAGCTCACGGGAAACAGTCCCATGACTTTCCGCTTCCCTTTTTATTTCTTTTTCCAGCTGAATCAGTTTCTCCACCTTGTGCAGAAAGAAGTAGTCGATACCTGTCAGGCGGTACAGCTCTTCTACAGACCACTCCCGCCGCAGGGCTTCCGCCAGAACAAACAGCCTCTCATCATCAGCTTCTACCAGGTGCCTTTTCATTTCACTCTCCGGCAAATTCTCTATACCCGGATAACCCAACCCGCCACTCTCAATTTCCAGGGAGCGGACGGCCTTTAACAGGGCGCCTTCAAAAGTGCGCTCTATGGACATGACTTCCCCGGTGGCTTTCATCTGTGTTCCCAGGCGCCTCTGGGCCAGGGAAAACTTATCAAACGGCCAGCGGGGTATCTTAACCACGCAGTAATCCACCACCGGCTCAAAACAGGCGGTACTGCTGCCGGTCAAAGCGTTGGTTATATCAGGAAGCAGCATTCCCGCAGCAATTTTGCTGGCCACCCGGGCAATGGGATAACCGGTTGCTTTTGAAGCCAGGGCGCTGGAGCGGCTTACCCGGGGATTAACTTCTATCACCACGTATTCCAGGCTGCTGGGATTTAAAGCCAGCTGTATGTTGCATCCGCCTTCTACCTTGAGCTCCCGTATTATCTTAAGGGAAGCTTCTTTTAACAGGTTAAACTCCAGCCGGGTAAGGGTCTGGGCCGGGGCTACCACTATACTGTCCCCGGTATGGATCCCCACGGGGTCAAAATTTTCCATGCTGCATATTATAACACAGTTATCGGCTGCATCCCGGACGACTTCAAATTCTATTTCTTTCCACCCGGTTACGCTCTTCTCTATCAGCGCCTGGCGTATTATACTGTATTTCAATCCCTTTACTACCGTGGAGCGGAGCTCTTCCTCATTCTCGGCAATACCACCACCGGTACCTCCCAGGGTGTACGCCGGGCGAACAATAACCGGGTAACCGGTTTCTTCTGCAAATTCCAGGGCATCATCCACGTTATCCACGATACTGCTGGGCGGGACCGGTTCCCCGATACGGTTCATGCAATCCTTGAATTTTTCCCGGTCTTCTGCTTTTTCTATAGCCTCCAGGGAAGTTCCCAGCAGCCTGATACCCAGGCGCTCCAGGACGCCTGCAAGGGCCAACTCCTTGGCCAGATTAAGCCCTACCTGGCCGCCGAGGGTGGGCACCAGCCCCTGGGGACGTTCTTTTTCCAGAATACGCGTTATAGATTCTACTGATAAAGGCTCCACGTATACCCGGTCTGCCATATCCGTATCGGTCATGATAGTAGCAGGGTTGCTGTTTACCAGAACTACTTCCAAACCTTCTTCCCGGAGGGCCCGGCAGGCCTGCGAACCTGCATAGTCAAATTCCGCTGCCTGGCCGATGATAATAGGACCGGAACCTATTACTACCACTTTTTGCAGCTCCTCAATTTGTGCCATTTTAGCCCCTCCTCCCGGGTGCCTGGATGAATTTCTCTACCTCTGGAACGTTGAAAAAGTTATCCGTAAAAGAAATTTCCGGCCAGAATTGAATACCTTCTATCCCCTTTTCGGGATAGGATATACCTTCCACAGAATGGTCGTGCAGCTGGCGGTAAGTAATTTTTGCCCTGGCATCCAGCGCCTCCTCCTCCACCAGCCAGCCGTGGTTTTGAGAAGTAATCAGTACACTATCGGTGCCTGTTTTTCTTACCGGGTAATTGTCACCGCGGTGACCTGCCGGCATCTCCTTTAGCTCCCCACCCAGCAAACGGGCCAGCACCTGCATTCCCAGGGAAATCCCCAGAACCGGGAGTTTTCCCAGTATTTTATCCAGGTCTTCCTGCAATAACTCCGCAACTTCCAGGGGAGACCAGCCACCCCCCGCTATTATTAGCCCTTCATGGTCAGAGGGAGAGATGTTTTTAACCGTAGCGGGAGAAAAAAGACTTACCCTGTTGCATCTCCGTTTTATAGCCCTTAGCAGGCTCCGGCGAACTCCCAGGTCCAGCACGGCTACTTTGCTGCCTGCAGGATTCCCCGAGATCTTTTCCAGGTTATCAAAAAAGTCATCTTCACCTGGACTTTCCCGGACATCCCGTATTCTCTCCGGAGCAGTTTTATCTATCAGGGATTGCGGAGGCAGGGAAGGCCTATCTCCGGCAACAATTGCCCCGTACATGGCTCCATTCCTGTAAATATGCCTGCTTAAAGCCCGTGTATCCACATTTTTAATGCCGGCAATCTCTTCTTCCTGCAGAAACCGGTGCAAGTTTTTTTCTCCTCGCCAATGTAACGGCTCCCGGCAGAGATCCCGTACGATAAGCCCCCCGGGCTGTCCGCGGGAAGATTCAGCGTCCTCCCTGTTAACACCACAGTTCCCAATCAGGGGATAGGTCATGCACAATAAAAGACCCCGGTTAGAAGGGTCTGTCAAAGCTTCCTGGTATCCTGCCATGGAAGTGTAAGGTACTACTTTCCCTGCTGCTTCCCGTGGAGAACCAAAGCTGTCACCTTCAAATCTGCTTCCGTCTTCCAGGACTAAAACCGCTTTCACTGGATCAACTCTCCTTTACCAGTAGAATAAAAATAGCCTCCCCGTCCCTTAATAAAGGTTCAAGGAGGCTGTACCTTTTATTACACATATTTTGAGCAAAGGTTTCCATGGCTACTCCTTTCCAGCCTCTCCGGACTGGTTTAAAGGATTGGGGATTTATTTTATCCTATATATTTTAACAAAAAACAGTTAGAAGAATCAATAGAATTTCTACTCTTCCGATTCACGAAAAGTAAAATTAGATTTTAACTGGTCCTGGACCATCTTCCCACCAGGAAGAGCACTTCTTCCGGGTAAAATCTCCGGAATATGCGGTAGTAATACAGCTCTTCCTTGTTGCGCACCGGTATAATAGCACTTTCCGATTCCCTGGCATATTCTTCGTCGCTTATTTCTTTATTGGCAATTTCTTCCAGCATACCGGAAGATCCCGAGCCCTGGTCAAACTGCTGTTTTTCCCGCCAAGCCACTCCTTCTCCCAGGTAACTTTCAAATGCCCGTCGCAGGATCCACTTATCTACCGGGTCCTCCTCGTAGCCCTTAAGCTTCCAGCTCAGGGGTATTTTCAGGGTTAGCTCAACCAGGGATGTCTTTAAAAAAGGCACCCTGCATTTTAAGCCGTGGGCTGAATTCATGCGGTCTACTCTCTGCAAGCCGGTAGAGCTTAAACCCTTAATAATGCGGGATATTTCCCGGTTGATATCTTCAGAAGTATCCAGCTGCTTTAAATAAGAATATCCGGCAAAAATTTCATCGGAGCCTTCCCCGGTTAACAGGACTTCTCTTCCTTCTTCCTTGGCCAGCCGTGCCGCTAAAAAATTGGGAATAGAAGACCGAACGTAAGCACAATCAAAAGATTCCAGGTGGTAAATAACGTCGGGAAGGACTTCCAGCATCTCTTCCATGTCGTATATATACTCGTGATGCTTGGAACCGATTATTTCCGCCACTTCCCGGGCGTATTCCACATCTTCACTACCTTTAATTCCCACAGTAAAAGTAGTCACGGGTTCCGGGCTTACTTCGGCAGCCACACAGGCAATAACGCTGCTGTCCAGACCGCCGCTTAAGTAAAGTCCAAAGCGGGACTCGCCGGAAATCTTCTCCCGAACCGACTGGAACATTATTTCCTGAAGCCTTCTTTCTGCCTCTTCCAGGGAGATGTCGCTGTCTTCGTCTATAGCAGATACCTCGTAAAAGCTATTCCAGTCTATTCCATTGCAGCTGTAACTCCCGGGCGGGACCTCGTGTATGGGAAGGGAAAAATCCGCCAGCGCTTTAATTTCTGAAGCAACATAAACGGTACTGCCGTCGGTAGCGTAATAAAGCGGTTTGACGCCCAGGGGATCCCTTGCCAGGACTACTTGTCCCTGCTGGTCTCTCAGGGCAAAAGCAAACTCTCCATCTATTTGTTTAAATACCTCGCCGCCCCACTCATTCCACATTTTTAATAATTTTTCTTCTCCCATGGGGCCGCAGTAAGTCTCAACTTCTTCGGGAAGATAAAAGTAGCCGTCCATGAAAGCGGGAACACTGTCTTCTGATTCTTCCTTACGTGGGTTGTTATCCAAACCACCTATACAATATTCAGGCCCGGTAATACTTTTACGCAAGTAGGGGCCTCTAAAGCGCAACCGGTTGGCCATACCTTTCAGCGCTTCTTTTCTGTCCTGAGCGCTTCCCAAAACAGCAACCAATCCGGACATGGTAACCACATCTCCATTCTTTTTTTGTTCCCTAATACTATAACACAGCAATGCACAAAAGTAAAAATGCGTTAATAAAGGCGAGGTTATCCATTATAAATTCACCGGTTTGCCTTACCGCCGGTGGATTAACCGGAAAGATACTACCCTTTGTTCCTACCAATCCTTCGAGAGTATTCAGCCTCTATCCTGCGATATATTTCTTTAAGGGGAATGTTTTCCCTGACGGAGATGGCCTGGCAGTCCTCGTATTCCGGGGAAAAATGCATAAATTCCCCGTTACTTACGGCCACTTTTACCCGCACTACCCCCCAGGGCGTCTCTACAGTTTCCGTCCGGCGGGGAAGCATTACTTTTTTTACCCCGGTAACCCTGCACCCCAGGGTAGAAGTTTCCTGGAAAACTGTTTCCACAAGACCGGGACACAAAGAAGGAGGTGCAAGTATAGACAGTTTTACCGCAGGCCGGCTTTTTTTCATCTGCACCGACGTGTAGTAGGCATCCAGTGCCCCTTCCCGCATCACCTTTTCCAGAACATGCCCGGAAATTTCCGGGTTTAAATCATCAATATTGGCTTCAATTACCGCAGCGGTTTCCACTTCCCAGTCCCCGGCATTAAGTGTATTGTTTTGAACTTTTCCTATCCAGGCTCTCAAAAAATTAGGAGCCCCGAAATCTTTCTTGCCGGCACCGTATCCTACCGCACACGGGGAAAAAGCGGGAATTTCCCCGAACTCATCTACCAGAGTTGCCAGCAGAGCCGCTCCGGTAGGGGTAACCAGTTCGCCCCGGGTTTCCACCCCGTAAACGGGTATCTCCTCTTGCGATATAATAGCCGCAGTTGCCGGTGCCGGCAGGGGGTAAGTTCCGTGTGCTATTTCCACGTAGCCCCTGCCCATTGGGATCGGGGAACTTATTACCTTGTTTATCCCCAGGAGATCCAGTGCGGCTGCCGTCCCGGCTATATCTACTATCGTATCCACGGCCCCGATTTCGTGAAAGTGCACTTCTTCAAGCGACACCCCGTGCACGGAAGCCTCCACTTCTCCCAGCATCCGGAAAGCATAAAGAGATTTTTCTTTAACTTCTTGCTTCAATTTACTTTCCTTAATAATCTCTTCTATACGTGAAAGGCTCCGCAACGGGGGAGTTCCCTCTATATCTACTTTTACATCGGTCCCGGTAATACCGTGCCGGTTAACCGTATCAGCTCTCAGGCTGTATTCCGGGAGATCCAAAAGAGAAAGTTCCTTCTTTAAATCTTCCAGGGCAAGCCCTGCATCCAGGAGAGCTCCCAGCAGCATGTCACCGCTTATTCCGCTAAAGCAATCCAGGTAAAGTATCTTTTCCGTTTCATCCGGCAATTGCTCCTGCCTGTGGTGCCCTTTCAATTAAGATACCTCCCCGCCCAGGCGATTAATTAGTGCCGCAGCATAGCCGGCCCCAAAGCCGTTATCTATATTAACCACCGTTACCCCGGTAGCACAGCTATTGAGCATGGTTAAAAGAGGTGCCAGTCCGTTAAAATGAGCTCCGTAGCCTACGCTGGTAGGAACGGCAATCACGGGGTGCTCCACCAGTCCCCCTACTACACTGGCCAGGGCACCTTCCATACCGGCTACTACTACCACCGCGTTGGCTTCTCTTATTTTCTCTGTGTGGTTCAACAGGCGGTGGATTCCCGCTACTCCTACGTCGAATATTCTCTCTACCCGGGCCCCCACCAGCTCTGAAGTAAGTGCGGCTTCTTCGGCCACCGGGATATCCGCCGTGCCTGCAGATACTACCGCCACCAGTCCCTCAGAAGGAGGTGACGATTCCTGTATTACTACGGCCCTTGCTGCTTCATTATATTCCGCCGCGGGAAATTCCTTTTTTATCTCCTCAAAAACTTCCCGGGAAGCCCGGGTAGCCAGCACCGGGGAAGGAGACCCGGACATACGCCTGGCAATTTCTACAATCTGGGAGGTTTCCTTGCCGGGGCAATAGATAACCTCGGGAAAACCCTGGCGCAGCTGACGGTGGTGATCTACCTTGGCAAACCCCATATCTTCGTACGGAAGATTTTTGATCCTTTCCATGGCTTCTTGAACAGAAACTTCACTTTCCTTGACCTGCTGCAGCAGTGCTCTTAAGTGGTCTTGATGCAAAGTCTGCCACCTCCTTTTACCTTTATACCAGCATTATACCGAACAGTGACAGGTAGCCCGCCGCGAATAAAAACGGGGTATCCCAGGTGTGGGGGGAAAAAGCTTCGGCCAGCGTCATCACCGCCGGGTATATAGTCAGGGCAAGAACCAGCTGCAAGGGGGTAAAGTACACTTGATGCGCGGCAATTACCGCCAGGGTAGTAACAAAAACACAGGCGCTGCCTTCCAGGGTGCGGTAGTACCACCTGTTAGTAAAAATAGCCCTGACTCTATACTTATGCCTGCCGAAGCGTACCCCTACCGGTTCGGCCAGACCGTCTCCTATCCCGTTAATTAAAACCGGTATCATTATAAGATGCAGCAGGTCGTTTAAAGCGTAAAGTATCGCCAGGGGGGCAATAACCAGAAATCCCGCCAACACCTGCGTAGTCAACCACAGCAGGGTATAGGGCCGGTCTTCAGGACGATCAAATGAGCTAAACATTATACCAATTACCGGGACCCTTTCCCTTATCGGCTTTATATATATGAGAAGTATGGCTGCAGAAGCAATAGTCCCTATGGCAAACAAGCCATAAGTTTCTTCATAGGCAAAAACGCGGTCCAGGTAAATCGGTATTAAAAAAATAAAAAAATGGTTGATCTTGCGGGTGTAGTTAACTTTTATTTTCCCGTTAACAACCAGCAACCCACACGAATACTGAATAATGTACAGCAATAACAGTTTGGTAGCCTGGTTTAGAAAAAAGGTTACTTCCATTTCCATAATACCATTAACGGGAAAACTTGCGAAAGCCGCTTACCAGTGCCTGCTGCGGCACATCCTGGAGAAGCTCCCCGGGTATCTCTGCCGGGCTTAAACCTGTTGCTCCACGGGGGCGCAAAATTTTTGCGCGGACTGCTTCCATTACCCTGGCCAGGTCGAGGTCCCGGAGGCACCTGGCTGCACATGTAAAACAGGAGGCGCATATCCAGGGAGTTTTGCTTTCCACCACCTTCTGCTCCAGCCCCGTCTGCAAAAGCAACATTACTTCCCGGGGAAGAATATCCATGGCCGAAACCATCGGACATCCCGCGGTACATTTTCCGCACTGGATGCAGGCATTTACATCCTGGCCGCTTCTTTCCTTGATTTCTTCACGTAAATCCCTTATGGCATTCTTACGTTCACTCATTTAGGAGCTACCTCCTGCACTTGCAGGTTAAGAGCCTCGGCCAAAGGCTCGCTAAAATAAGATATTTTAATTTTTCCTTCCCTTGCCTCGGGTGTTTTTTCCAGGTTATAGTGGCATAGCGGACAGGCTGTGGTTAACTCTTCCGCCCCGGCGCTTGCTGCCATTCTTACGATCTTTTGAGAAGTATCTTCCACTATACCGGGTTGAGTCAGCGCCAGGCAGGCTCCACAGCACCTGTTCCTGAATGGATAAGTAACAACTTCCGCCCCGAGTGCCTGCAGATAATCTTCCATTATGCGGGGTCTTTCCGGGTTATCGAAAGTCATCTCTTTTTCCGGGCGAAGCAGCATACAGCCGTAGTAAGCCGCCATCCGGCGTCCCTGCAGGGGAGATTCTACACTTTGCGAGAGAGCTTCCCAGCCCAATTTATCTCTCAACAGTTCCAGGAAATGCAGCACCTCCATCTCACCGGGAAAAGAGTATTCATCTTCCAGGTAGCTGATTATTTTATCACGGGTTCCTTTATCCAAAAACAGCCTTTCGCGGGTACGTTTAAGTACGTGGTGGCAGGCGGAACAAAGAGTAACCACCGGCTCTCCCCGTGCAGCAAAAAGCGTCCGGGAGGGGGACAACAGGGTGATAATTTCGTCTTCCGTCAAGGGGTAGACCGCCCCGCAACACTGCCACTCTTCCATCTCTTCCAGCTCCAGGCCCAGCTTCCCGGCTGACAGCAGGGCTGCTTTTTCCATAACCGCAGCCGATTCATCTTTTAAAGTACAGCCCGGAAAATACAGGTATCCCAAAATGTACACCTCCTGCTAAAACCTCGTAAAATATATTTCTTTACTCTTCCCTGGAATCCTTTTAAAAATTAAAAGTATTTGTTCTAATTATTATAAAGAAAATGCCTGCCACCGGAGGAATCAGCAGCAGGCGGTTTATTGGCAAAATCCCTGTGTGAACAAGTGGAGTGATTTACTTCTGATCTACCACCACATCAAAACAGGGGATAGTAGAAGTATGCTCTGTAAGCTTCTGCACTTCATCCTCCACCCGGCAAACAACTTGTAGCTGCCTGGCCCTGTCTCCCATCTGGTTTAACATTTTGGAAAAGCGCTCGGCTGCTTGTTCGGAAGCAAACTTGATACCTTCGCTCTTTACTACCAGGTCAAAATACTTACCGGGAACAGAACGGTTAAGTTCTTTGTATAAAGCCTTAAGGGTATTCTGGTTTACAACCCCTTTAATCCTCAGGTAAAACACACCTTCTTTTTGAGAAAGGTAAATCTGCATCAGGTTTTCTTTGAAAGGAGCAACCTTTTGGTTGCTGAATGCCTCTACCCTGCGGCTCAACTCAGGCATGTTAAAAACTTCTTCATCTTTATTGGTATAACTGCGAAGAACCGGTGCAAACCAGCGGTTCTGCTTCTCCCAACGGCGGACCAGCCACCAGCCCATACCCCGGTACAGAGTAGTGGTGACCCCCGTAAGGGTTACGTTACTAAACCAGTTGCGGAAAGAATAAAACTTCTTGTAAGCCCTGATGGTCTCCTCCTGCAGTTCCTCCGGAGAGATTCTTTCCGGTTGAAACACTACGTGGTGGCCGTCATAAAGTTCCCAGTTACGGGTCAGCAAACGGCCTTCCTCTTCCAGCTGTTTAAACGTTTCCGTGCCCGGCAGGGGAGTCAAAATCAAGAACTGAACCGTGTCTATACGCGCTTTTATGGCAAAGTCGGCTGTTTCCCGGAGCGACTCCTTGGTATCTCCCTCTCCCCCGAAAATAAACATGCCATGCACCCTTATACCGTAATCGTGGAAGCGTTTGATGCTTTCTTTAATGTCCTCCACATTTTGCTTCTTGTTATAAGCTTCCAGGGTTTCCGGGTTTATAGATTCAAAACCAATAAACACGTTTCCGGCATTGGTTTTACGCATCAAATCAAGCAGTTCTTCGTCCTTGGCCAGTTCGGCCCTTACCTGTGCTCCCCACCACTTAAGGGAGATGTTCCTTTCCAGCATTTTATTCAGGAGTTCTTTGGTGCGCCGGGGATTGGCGGCAAAATTGTCATCTACAAAAAAGACGTTGCTGCCCTGATACTTTTCCAGCTCCTGTAGCATTAGTTCGTTGTCCCGGTAGCGAAAGCCGCGCCCGAACATGGAAGTAACGCTGCAAAAGGTACAGTCATAGGGGCACCCCCGGGAAGTTATCACCGGATAAACGTGCAGTTTTTGTTCCTGATAATTTTTAATGAGCGAAAGGTCCGGATAAGGAATGCTGTCTACCTCCGCCCAGCTGCTGTTCCCCGGGTTATGTACAATTTCCCCTTCGGCCCAATACGACACGCCGGGAATCCCTTCTGCAGAATATCCCTGGTTCAAGGCATCCACCAGGGTAGGGAAAGAGTACTCCGCTTCTCCACGCACCACGTAATCGGCGTGCTGCATGGCTTCATCAGCCATGAAAGTTGCATGGCTCCCTCCTATTGCCACAGGCACTCCTGCCTTCCTCAAGTACCGGGATATCCGGTACGCTTCCAGGCTGGTGGAAGTGGTAGTAGAAATGCCCACCAGATCCGCTTCCAGGAGAGCCTTGCGGGAAAGGCTCTTTCTTTTTCCGATATAAATTTCCACCTGGTAGCCTTTTTCCTCCAGAAGAGCTCCCAGGGTAGGCAAACCCAGCCGGGGCATCCTTACTGAACTAAAGACATGATCCCCCGGGGCTTCCGGTTCCACTAAAACTATTTTTTTTATCTCCATGGCTACGCCAACTCCTTTTTTTCTTTCTTTTCTTCTTTCTATTTAAGCATATTAAGTATAATTTATGCAAAACAAAGTAAAACCTCAGGTTTAGATTGTATACTTTATTAATTTCCATGAGCACTTCTTAAACGGCTATAAGGTTAATTTTGTTAAAAAAAGCCGGTCTTTCACCGGCTTTTTTTAACAGGTAGGTTTTCTTAACCAAGCAGTTGACAGTCTATAGTTTTATAACATTGGCCGCTTGCGGGCCACGATTTCCTTCAACTACTTCAAACTCCACTTTTTGTCCGTCTTCCAGAGTCTTGAATCCTTCCTCTTGAATCTGGGAGTAGTGGACAAATACGTCTTTTTCCCCTTCTACTTCGATAAAACCGTAACCTTTTTCTGCACTAAACCACTTTACATTGCCTTGCATCTTAATCTTATACCTCCTAAATTTCCCTTACCGGGTATTCTTAATTGAACATAACATATATGTGGAGAGAATGCAACAAATAATAATACTTTTTCCAGCTTCAAGGCCATTAACCTCAAGGCCATTAAAGGCAAAACAGTCTTTGGTTTCTTTATCAGTATGATAATACTGCTGTTTCCGTGCAGGAAACTATACCAGCCGTGTGTAATAAATTATATAGACTAATATCTACTGTTTGAAAACACCAACACAGGAACAAGGTGAAGCATAATGACAAAATGTGCAGAAAAACCGCCCTTGAAATGGGCGGGAGGCAAACGATGGCTGCTTCCGGTCCTGGAAGATTACTGGAGGCCGCATGGCAGCCGAAGGCTGGTGGAGCCTTTTTGCGGGGGGCTGGCGGTCACCATGGGCCTCCTGCCTCAACGCGCCCTGCTTAACGATGTCAACATTCACCTGATTAATTTCTGGCGCTGGATGCAACATGGCCTGGTATTAGACATCCCTCTGGAAAACGAAAAAAGCCTTTACTATAAGCACCGGGCGCGTTTTAACCGCCTGCTGGAAGAAGGCAGGGAAGATACCAGGGAGGCGGCCCAGCTATTTTATTACCTGAATCGGACGGGATATAACGGGCTGTGCCGCTTCAACCGGCAGGGGAAATTTAACGTGCCTTTTGGGAAATACGCAAAGATCAATTACCGCAGGGACTTCCTGGCTTACCAAGAGCTGTTTTCCGGGTGGGAATTCACCTGCATGGATTTTGCGGAAATCCCATTGAACCGGGAGGATTTTATCTACGCTGACCCCCCGTACGACGTGGATTTCAGGCAGTATTCCCGCGGCGGGTTCTCCTGGGAAAACCAGGTGAGGCTGGCCCACTGGCTGGCCCAACATCCCGGTCCGGTAGCTGCATCCAATCAGGCTACTGCAAGAGTGGTAGAGCTTTACCAAAGTCTGGGGTTCGATGTGCAGATTTTGGAAGGGCCCAGGAGAATCAGCTGCAACGGAGACCGGACGCCAGCCCGGGAAATGCTGGCGTATAAAAAACCAGGCGACGTTTAATGCATAAACCTTTATCTTTAATCCTTAACTAAATGGAAATATCAGGGGCAACCTTAATTCAGAAGGTGAAGTAAAAATGCAGAAGACTATGAGTACCCAACCTTTACTAAAGTTTATTAAATACGCTAACAGGTTTTGGAGCAGAAAACAGTGCTATATCTGTGGCAATACTTTTAAATCTTTTACCAGGCACAGGAAAGGCTCCCGGGGGATAAACGAATTCATAAAAAATCTCCGCATGGTAGACAGCGACGTGGATAACTTCCAGTGCATGTACTGCGGCTGCCATGACCGCGAAAGGCACCTGTTCATGTTTTTTGACAGGCTTCGGCTATGGGAAAGCATGAAGGAGGCCAAAATCCTGCATTTTGCCCCGGAAGAACACCTGCCGGATAAAATCAAAGAACAGGGTCCCCGGGAACACATTCAAGCGGACCCCTTCCCACCTGCAGAACACATCATCTCCATGGACGCAAGAAGCATCCCTTTTGAAGGTGAACGCTTTGATTTTATTATTGCCAACCACGTCCTGGAACACATCCCGGAATACATGACTGCTCTTTCCGAGTTTTACAGGGTCCTTAAACCCGGGGGAACCGCAGTCATGCAAACACCTTACTCCAGGCTGCTTAAGGAAAACTTCGAGGACGAGGGAATAAATACGGATGAAACAAGGCTGTTTTTCTACGGGCAGGAGGACCACGTAAGAATTTTTGGGCACTCCCGGCTGTTTAAAAGCATCGAAGAAGCCGGGTTAATTTTACAGGTAGAAAAGCACGATGATTATTTCAGCCAGGACCTCTCCGACTATTATGGGGTAAACGGTGAAGAAGACCTGATAATGGCCATTAAACCCGGAAAACAAGCAAACTCTTGATTTACTTCAAAACCTATTGCAAGCATTAAATTTTTTAATTCATATTTCTTCAAGGCATTAACTTAAACAAAAATTTGACGGGGAGTTTAATCTC
>CAYODA010000012.1:0-11270 GCA_964402625.1 uncultured Syntrophomonadaceae bacterium
ATATCAACCAAAAAGGTTATGGCCCAGCATAGGACAAGGTATAAGATTACACCTGTCATTACATATGCCGGTTTAACCATGATTAATAAGTACTCCGCCCATAAAGCAAGTTGCCTTTTCATTTAACAGCTGCTCCTTACGTTTTTTCTTGGCCAACCCGGACTTAAACTATTTTATCATTTTTTATTTTATTAGAGAAAAATATATCGACACAGGTGCATCTGCTTCAGGAAGGTGTTCTTTTAGCGAATTTGTAAACAAAACATTTTCCGAGGTTTCTTTAAGAAGTTCTTCCAAGCCTGGCTCGTAAATGGTGGAAATCCCACGGTCAAGTTTTTGTATTATCTCGGGATCTTTGTCTACGCAGTAGACGCGGTGGCCCAGATAAGCTAAAGCCAGGCCAGTAGTTAGCCCTACATAACCGGTACCTACTATGGAAATACTTAACCTCTGTTCACTTTTCATATTATACACGCCGGGCTTTTTAGTTCAACATATCTTAAGAAAGCCCGGCGGATAAACACCTCCGTTCAGCAAACTTATCTTTTTTAAAACAGGTGAAACATCACCCTTGGAAAGAGAGATTTAAATATAACTTGATTTTATTACTTCTATATAAAGCAGGTTAACCCTTTTGCCTTGATTTACATTTTCATGTTTTTTTGCATGTTATATTGTTTTTGTTTAATGCTAGATTAAGAAATATTGTAAACAGGAGGCGGCAGTCAAACATGTTTGTGGTCATGTTTAGAACTATAATCCTCTTTAGCCTGGTATTTGTCGTAGTGCGCCTTATGGGTAAAAGGCAAATAGCTCAAATGCAACCCTACGAAATAGCCATTCTTATTATGATCTCCGCCCTGGCTGCAATCCCCATGGAAGATTTGGGCATGCCCCTTTTTAACAGTATAATTCCTATCATAATGCTGTTTACTTTTCAAATACTTATAGCTTTTATTTCCCAAAAGAGTGAAAAGGCCAGGTCGGTACTTTGCGGAAGACCCAGCGTGGTAGTAGAAAACGGAACCATTCTGGAAAACGAACTCCGAAACATGCGCATGAACATTAACGAATTGCAGGAGATGCTCCGGGTTCAGGGCTACGCCAACCTTTCCGAAGTAGAATTTGCTATATTTGAAACCAACGGTCAGCTAAGTGTGGTGCCCAAGTCACAAAACCGTCCTGTCACCCCGGAGGATCTCAATCTTGATACCAGCTATGAAGGTCTCCCCTATCCTTTAATAATTGACGGTAACATAAACTACGAGAACTTGAACAAAGCCGGCTTAAATGAAGATTGGCTGAGAAGAGAGCTATCCCAGTTCGGCATTAAAGATTTAAAAGATGTTCTGCTGGTCAGCCTGGATACCCGGGGAAATCTTTATTATCAAACCAAAACCAGAAAGGAGGCTTCCAGTTGAAAACAATTATTGCCGTAATCGTAATCCTGGCTTTGCTGGTAGGAGGGGTTTCAGGAATGTACCTCCAGACTTCCATGCTGTACCGGGAGATTGATAGGGCATTTCAGGATTTAACTACAAAAGTAGAAAACGAAAACTGGGAAGCGGCACGAAAAAAAACCGGTTCGTTAAAAGATCAATGGAGCCAGGCCGAGGAATTCTGGGCAACTTTTATGGACCACCAGGAGATTGAGCTGGTGGACGAATCCATAAATAAAATTGACTCCCTGGTACAAATCAAAGAGCAGAACGATCTCCTGGTAGAAATTCACCTGGCCCGCAGTTTCCTTTACCGCCTTAAGGAAAAAGAAAGCCCTTCCATCAAAAATATCTTGTAAATATCCCGGCAGCCCAAAAAACTTTCTAAAAGCTGCATGTCAAATCCAAAAAAGTTTCTAAATAAATTTTGACGAGTAAAGCTATTGATTATACAATAAATTTAAATTGATTCTTATTTTTAACTGATTAGTTTTTAAAACATTTCCCAATATCTTCCCCAAGGAGGTAATAAAAATAAACGAGAACAGTTATATGTTTAGTGCTTCCCTCCAGGACTACCTGGAAGTAATTTTATCCTTATCCCAAAAAGGAGAACCGGTAAGAGTAACCGACATTGCCTCTGAACTCAATATTGCCAAGGCCAGCGTAACGCAGGCTCTGTCAACTTTAAAAAAAGAAGGGATGATCTACCAGGACCGATACGGGCCGGTAAGACTTACGGAAAAAGGCAGCGAATACGCTTCTAAAATTTTTAAGCGCCACCGCATTATACGTAGTTTTTTGGAAGATGTTCTTCAAGTGGATCCGGTGACTGCGGAAAAAGATGCCTGTTTGCTGGAACACGTGGTAAGTGACTGTACTTTTGAACAAATTAAAAACTATATGAATAATCACGGTTTTTCGGTAACAGAGAATTAACTCCTTTTTTCTGGTTCCCTGAAACAAGTATCATTCCAGGTGGAGGTTTTTAAGATAATCCCTGAACTCTTCACCCAGGTCCTCCCTCCTTAAAGCAAATTCTAATGTAGCTTTAAGGTAACCCAGTTTGTCCCCCACATCGTAGCGCCTCCCGGTAAATGAATAAGCCCACACTTTTTTACTTTTGGCTATCTCATTTAAGGCATCTGTCAGCTGTATCTCTCCCCCTGCTCCGGGTGGTGTCCTGTCTAAAACATCAAATATTGCCGGTTCGAGGATGTACCTCCCCATAACCGCCAGCGTTCCGGGGGCTTCTTCAGGAAAAGGTTTTTCAACCACGCCGCTTACCTGTAGTGGGTTCCCATCTATTCCGCCGGAATCTACTATACCGTATTTACCGGTATGGGAAACATCTACTTCCTGAACTCCCAGCACTGCTGCCCTTTTCTCCTGGTAAACCTCAGCCAGCTGCTGGATACAAGGTACCTTACTGTAAACTATGTCGTCACCCAAAAGAACAGCAAACGGTTCACTGCCTACAAACTCTCTGGCGCATAAAACAGCATGCCCCAGGCCTAAAGGTTCTTTTTGTCTTACCGAATATATATGTGCAAGGCTGGATAATTCCAGCAAAATATTCAACTCTTCTTTTTTCCCTTTTTTTTCAAGAGTGCTTTCCAGTTCAAAATGCCTGTCAAAATGGTCTTCCATGGAACTTTTGTTACGAGCGGTAACCAGTAGTATTTCGTCAATACCGGAGTTTGCAGCTTCTTCTACCACGTATTGGATAGAAGGCCGGTCTACCAGTGGAAGCATCTCTTTAGGTATGGATTTGGATACAGGAAGAAATCTGGTTCCCATTCCAGCAGCGGGTATTACGGCCTTTCTTACCTGATACTGCAAATCTATCCCTCCTTATTAAGCTCTCTATAAATCCTGTCTTCTCTTGTTCTATATTCTCTCGTTGAAATATAATATCCTTCCACATTTATTCCAGTAAAATATAAATTTTAAAGGAATCAGTAGCCTGGTTCGAGAATCTCTTATAAAATCACAAATTATCACAATTTATTTGTGGTGCAATAATTTTTTTGTTAAAATAAATGGAAGTAACAGGATATTATCCAGGCGCATCCTGTAAAGTAATATTTTGAAAAGGATTCTCTCATGCAAAGATGCAGGATAGAAATAGATAACCTAAAACCCGGTATGGTCCTGGCCGAAGACCTTTTTCACTGGCGGACCGGTACTGTTTTATTATCCCGGGGAGTGGTTCTCAGGAAACCTCACATGAAAGCCATCAAAAAAATAGTTAACAAAGACTACTGCCTGGTAGATGTACCTCCCGGCATGGAAGCCACGGAAGCAGGAGTAATTTACACTGAAGAGGGCGGGGAAGAAGAACCTGAACATTCCGTAAAAGATTCTTCTTCCACCCTCATCGGGGAGCGGCCATTCAGTCCTTTCCCGGAACACGTTAGCCATGAAGACCAGGAACGAGTTACTTCAGTTTACAAAAACACCTACCAGGTTATTGAAAGCACTTTCCAGCAAGCTAAAAACCAAAATTTTTCAGAAGTCGCTCCGCTGCAGGAAGCGGCAAAGGAAATAACACAAGAGGTTGTATATAATCCGGAGCTCTTAATGCAGATTGCCACACTCAAATCATACGATGATTATACTTTTACCCACGCCCTTCACGTAGCCATCTACGCTGCCACTATGGCCAAAATAAATGGAAAAAGCAAAGAAGAAGTGTATCAAATAGCCCTGGCGGGCTTGCTTCACGATATCGGGAAAATAGATGTCCCGGACGAGATACTAAATAAACCCGGTCTTTTGTCGGACAAGGAATGGAATATCATGAAAAAACACGTGGACTATGGTGCAGAAAGGCTGTCCAGGATTAATGATTTAAGCCGTGATATTATTTTGGCTGCAGTACAGCATCATGAAAAACTGGACGGAAGCGGATATCCCCGCGGTTTAAGGGGAAACCAGATACACCCCTGGGCCAGGATTTTAACCATTGTAGATATTTACGATGCCGTAACCACTGACAGGACGTATCGACGGGGCTTTTTGCCCCATACAGGAGCAGAACTGCTAATGAGCCAGGTTGAAGAAGTAGACCCTCACGAACTTAATAACTTTTATTTCAATATCCCCTTTTATCCTGTAGGAAGTGTCGTAGAATTAAATACCGGGGAAGTAGGGAAGGTGATCCGGATTAATAATGAACTTCCCTTGCGTCCACTGTTGCAAGTTTTTAACGAGCATGGTAAGGAGGAACGCCTGGTTGACTTGACGGAAGAACTTACCACCTTCATTGTCAGGATAATGGAACCGGCCGGCCTTGTTTGACTCCATTACATAGAAAATAACCTACTCAGAAAATACTACGTTTGCTTTCTTGGGAACAGTGTTTTTTTCTGATTTCCCCGGTTACAGGTTAAACAGTTTTCTGGCGTTTTCTCCCTGTATCATGTTCTTTTCTTCTTCAGTAAGACCGGCTTCTTGAATTTCCCTCAGGTATCTCCGCGTTGGGATAAGAGGGTAATCCGTTCCCAACAGTACTTTGGAAAGGACACCTGCTTCTCTGGCCGCCCGGTAAACACCGGGGCGATACAGGAAAGGACTGGCTGCATTATCGTAATAGACGTTCTGCAAGCTTTCTTTTAATTCTGGCATGAGCTCGTAAAAGAACAGCCCCCCACCCCAGTGAGCATAAATAATTTTCAATTCCGGGTGCTTTATGGCAAATTCAGCTGCTTCCTTTACCGAAACATCACCTTTACCGGCATAGTAATGGCCCACTTCTTCGTTAACGTGAAGCAGTAGCGGGAGATCTCTTTCCCGGCACAGGCAAGCAAGGCGGTTGGCCGCCTCCCCGTTCAGGTCAAATTCCTGCCCCCAGGGGAAAAGCTCCCCTACACCCGAGGCTCCTTTCTGCAGGCAGCGGTCTATTTCTTTTTCCATTTCCGGACTTTCAGGATGGAGGGAAATCATGGGCAGTATTTCCGGGTGCTTGCTGGCAGCGTCCAGGATGTAATCATTCATTTCCCGGCATAAACCCATATCGGAACCGGCAAAACCACCTGCTGCCGCAGCTTCTACATGGGTTTTTTTCATCTCTTCCAGCACATCTTCTACCGAAGCGTACTTGTGCCCCGGGCTGGTACATATTAATTTTAAAAAAGGATCTTTATCCAGGTAGCTGTCAATAACCTTCACCAGGTGGGGCGGAAAAACATGCACGTGCACATCAACCAGCAATGTACTCTCTCCTCTCCTGTTCTGTTTAGCGACGATCTCTTTCCAGGTCGTAAAGTATCTTTTCCAAATACCACTCACGGGAACGACCGGGCTTTCTTTCTTTAAGGCGGCTAATATATCTTTCTATAACTTTATCGGCTTCCGCAGGTGGCATTTTAAGCTGCCTCCGGCACTCCTCATAAAGCTTGTTTTCTTTGGATAAAGGTTTTTTACGGTACAGGTACAACAGCACCGAAACTACTACCAGCAACACTACTACCCAGGCAAATAAATCACTACTCATAGAACCACCCGTCTCCTTAATTTTATATATAATTGTTAATTGCTCAATTTGTAATTTTACCATAACTCCTGCAGCAAAAAAATTAGCTGATAGTTTTTTAAACCAGCCCGCAGGAGACAAATCATTATTTTTTACCCCTGTGCTCGTGCTCTCCCTGTTTTATATGTATCTCAGCAGTAAAAAACGGGTTTAAGTATCAGTTGAATGCGCCCGGTGTCCTCCTATTTTCTCCGCCCGATCAAAAAGCTGTCCACCCGGAGTTAAAGAGGACAACCGAAAAACTCCCGTGGAACCAAAGCGGGCCCGCACTTCATCCATGGCGCGGCTCAGGGCTTTTTTTCGCTCCCGGTCGCTGAAAAAAGAAAGCTGCTGGCACCCCTCCCGCATCAGCCCCGAAAGAGAGACTCCTACCGCTCTTACCGGCGTCCCGTCCCAGTGGCGCTCCAGCAAGCGCAGAACTGCCGGGAAAACCTCCATGGTAAACGCAGTCGGCACCGTGAGTTTCATCTGACGGGAAAAGCCACTACCGGGATGTTCAAAATCAGCGCTGCGGCAGTATAGATTCACGGTGCGGCCCAGACAACCCATTTTACGGACTCTCCGGCACACTTCTTCCGTTACCTCCAGGAGAACCACTTCCAGTTCTTTTCTGGTACGGTAATCCCGGGGAAGAGTTAAAGAGTGGCCTGCTCCCTTACGCTCCTCTTCCCGGGCGCCACCTGCGGTAGAGTGATCTACCCCCCGGGCATTTAACCAGAGGATTTCCCCGTTCACTCCCCATCTTTTTTGCAGTCTCTCGCGGGGCGTGTGGGCCAGGTGACCGACAGTACGGATTCCCATCCGGTTCAAGTGGGCTTCCATCCTGCTCCCCACCCCGAAAAGCGCCTTTACAGGCAGCGGCCAAACGTGGCGTGCATAACTGAAGCTGTCCAGCTCAAAAATACCGGAGTTGTTTTTTTTGGCAAAGTTATCGCAGGCCATTTTGGCCTGTAGAAAATTTTGCCCTATCCCGACCCGGCATCTTATACCGGTTTCTTCCCATATCCGCTCTATAATACACCGTGCTGCCTCCCACGGGGGGCCAAAGATGCCAAGGCTCCCGGTCATATCCAGGAACTGTTCGTCTATTGAATAGGGAAACACCCTGTCGGTAAAATCCTCCAGCATGGCAGTGATTTTAACAGATACGTCCAGGTATTTCTGCATGTTGGGGTGTATTAACACGGCATCAGGGCAGAATTTCAGGCACTCACCTGTCAGCATACCCGTCTTTATCCCGTAATACTTGGCTTCGCGGCTGGCCGCCAAAACAATACCACGGCGCTGCGCGGGATCACCGCATACCACTACCGGTTTACCCCTCAAATCAGGCCGTTCGGCAATCTCTACGCTGGCATAAAAGGATTCCATGTCCGCCAGAAAAATAACGCGGGAAGTCTCCAATGGTTCCGCCCCCTGTAAGCGAACACATGTTCGTTATTTCCTTTCCATTATAATGCCATCAAAAAAATTTGGCAACCCCCGCAGGGATCGCCAAAACAATACAATAATACCAAATTTTATGTTTCCAGCGGACTACCGGCTACCACAGCCCCGCTTTCCCGACCTGGCGCAAAAGTTTTATCAGTTCGTTTCTGTCCCATAGTTCAATTTTTTGCGAACGTGAAAAAGAAGCCGCCGCCTCCCGGTCAAAAAAACCGTTAGTAACCACCACCAGCCTGGAGGCCCGGTACTTTTTTAAAAGTACCGGAACCTGCTCCATAAGCCGTTTATCCACTTCTACGTGAGATTTTAAGCGTGATTTAAAAAAAGTCATCAGGAATTTTTCTCTTTTTTCCTTTACTAATAGAAAAGCAATCCCACTGTCCTCGCTTTCGTGATTATCCTTTTGGGGATATACTATTTCCACTTCAAATTTATTGTAATCAAACAACTTGTAAAGCAAATCTACGGTTTCCCACGCAGGCATCCGGTCTACTTTTTCAACTCCGCTTTCTCTTGTTCTTCTTACTTCCAAAACACCACGATTAAAAAAAACTATAAATATTACCACCATACCGGCAAGAAAAATGTAACCTCCCCACAGGAAACTTCCG
Source organism: uncultured Syntrophomonadaceae bacterium (assembly GCA_964402625.1). Taxonomy (GTDB): domain Bacteria; phylum Bacillota; class Dethiobacteria; order DTU022; family PWGO01; genus PWGO01. The sequence goes on from CAYODA010000012.1 coordinate 8,034, forward strand.
GTAGCCAGCCATATTCCCAGGGCCAAAGAAAAAGCTATTCTTACAGAAGCATCTCCCCATTTGTCCGGCGGAGACTTTACAAACTCTTTGCTGCCGTAGTTAAAAAAATTAAAACACATCTATTTCCGCCCCAGCCTGTTAAATATTTTTGCCTCATAATTGTAACGAACTTCTCTTTTTAAATTGCGTTTTTCTGCCAGCAAATTAAAGCGTACCTGCAGTTCGTTTAGTTTTCCCTGGAGATTTTCTCTTTCACTGTCCCGGTAACAGCAGCCAATTAACCTCTCCAGGTTGATCATTTCCTTTTTCAACTGGACTTCTTCCGGTAAAACACCTGCATTGCGCAACATGATGTAAGATGAGCGCAGATCTTCGGGCACACGGGACAAGTCTTCCAACTCCAGGGGCTTCCCTGCCCCAGGCAAATCATCCAGATCCCCATCATCCCTGGCTTTTTTAATTTTTTCTTCGGCAACAATGGAGATAATATCCATCCGGTTTTGTTCTCCTCTACATTATTTATAATTATCATTTGTTATTAAAAAGATATTTTTTTGTAACATCATTGAAATATAAAAGTTCTATAATAAGAATTAGTTGACCCCCTCTTTAAATATACACAATTCTGGCGCGGCCATAAACCGCGCCAGCTTTTATTTGGTTGCCTGTTCGATCCAATCGATAAAATCCCCGTTGCCTCCGTCGATATTCCAGCAAATAGTACAGGGAACTTCATAAGAATGCTGGTTTTTAACCTCTTCTACCAGTGTTTCCACCAGATCCTCCCTGGTTTTACCCAGTAAAAGCACCTCTTCTTCACTCTGGACCTGGCCTTCCCAGAAAAAATAAGACCTTATCTTTGGTATAACATTTACGCAGGCTGCCAGCTTTTTTTCTACCAGGACCTGCGCCAGCTTTTCGGCTTCTTCTCCACTACCTGCTGTTATATAAAACACTGTCTTGTTGCTCACGGGTATCCCTCCTTACAGTAATCTTCTATAACCGATTTTATCTTGCCTTAAATAAATTTTCAAATCCTATAATAAGCAGGGTTGTTTTAAGCCTCTAATAGACGGAGTTATAAGATAGATGGACGTGTATGATTTTAGCAGGTAAACTCGCTACTTGACAGCACTATTTCTTTCTTATTATAGTAAATTAGTATTTTATTTTGTTTTGTTTGATTGGAGGAGAAAATGAATAATCAATTTTATGAAGCAGTTTTAAACGAACTGGAAACGCTGGTTGATATTAACAGTGAATCCGGCAAAGAACACGAACTATTGCGATATCTTGACGACCGGTTTCAAGGCATGGGTCTTGAAACTACCTACCAACCGGTGATCCAGGATCGCTACAATCTTGTGGTTAACCCACAGGAAAATACACTGCTTATTACCGGTCACGTGGATACGGTACCCGAGGTGTTGGAAAATCGTAAATGCTACCGCTATACCAAGGATGACCTGGTTTACGGAAGAGGTGCTGCTGATACCAAGGGTGGTATTGCCGCCCTTATTATAGCCATAGAAACATTTTTACAAGAGAATTCCACCGGCAAAGAGGAGCTTCCCTTTACTTTGGCCTTTACCGTGGACGAAGAAAATGAAGGTACAGGTGCAGAAGTACTTGCAGAGAATATTAACTGTCGAAGTGCCATTGTACTGGAACCAACGGATTTAAAAGTAGCCACTGCCCAGGCAGGGAGTGTAGAATTATACCTGGATGTTTTTGGGGAACCCGCCCACGGGGGAAAGTGGGATGAAGCTGAGAGCGCAGTAAAGCGGACCATAAAGATAATCAACCAGATGGAAAACCTTCCATTTGTAAATGAATACGACGAACTCCTGGGTCCCGGGGGTTACAACTTGCAGTGGCTTAAAGGAGGACAAAAACACGCCCTGATTGTGCCCTCTCGCTGTGAGGCGGTAATTGACTTCAGGGTTCTTGGCCACCAGGATGTGGAAGAAATAATGGATGTCCTGGAAACGTACCTGGGCAACTTTGAACTGGTGGACCTGGAATTTCAAGAGTATTCTCCTTCATTCAGCATATCTCCTGAAGAACCGGTGGTAAACCTCTTAAAAGATTCTGCGGCCACCGCGCTGGGCCAGGAAATATCGCACTGCGGGTTTAAAAGCTGGACTGATGCACAACCTCTTTACGAAGCAGGTGTGACATCTGTTATATTCGGTCCGGGAAGCCTTAACTTGAGTCACACGCCACATGAACACATAAGCGTTCATGAAGTTGTTTCGGCTACTCTTATACTAACAGAAACAGTACGTAGAATAGCCTACAAACCCCAGTACCTGTAACATTACGTTAGTAGAGATTTCATAAAGAGAACTCTGGAGCAGAGCAATATGGTTAATATTTGCTACATTGCCAGTTTACACCCTTGAAAAATGCTCCCAAAAATATTACAATATAATTAAATCCACTGGATAAAGCGGAGGTGAAAACCTGAATTCTGTTTTATCTTAATGTAATTTCCCTGTAATCAGGGAAGGCTTTACTTTCTATTAATTATCCTAAAATTTTATCAGGAGGCTTAGATAGTAATGAGTTCCGAGGACGACTGTCCGGCAGACAGGCTGGTTATTAAACGCAGAAACGAAATTTTAGATGAAATGGTACAGGTTTACCAGGAGGCTTATCAAAACTATCCACAGTACGCAGAAAACACCAAGCAAGAAATAGTCAAGTATCTTAAAAGCCTGTTAAAAGTTCGACCGGAAGGGTTCCTGGTGGTAACCCAAAACAACCAGGTAGTAGGATTTGCAATCGAGGGTTTCTATTCGTTGAATGGTGAAAGTATTGGTGAAATCATGGAAGTTGTAGTATCCCCCAGGGCTAAAGGAACAGGCCTGGGTAAGAAGCTCCTGAATTTCCTTCTGGGTATACTTCACCAGTACGACTGTGAAAAGATTTACCTGGAAGTAGGAAGGAAAAACGAAATAGCTTTTAAACTCTATCAAAAACTCGGTTTTAAATCCTTCCGGGATGACGGCAAGTGGATTCACATGGTAAAAGAAAAGTATCCTAAAACAGAAGAAAGCCAGCAGGAATCACCTGATGGCTTGATATCTCAACCAAAAGAAAAGTAAGATTGTTATCTGGGGCCCTGCAAAAGGGCCCCGCTTACTTAACGAAACTATCAACAACATAATCATCTAACTAAATAAGTTTACTCGAGGAGAATATGAGCATCAATAATTTCAGTAATCCAGAAAA
>CAYODA010000012.1:11370-22170 GCA_964402625.1 uncultured Syntrophomonadaceae bacterium
AATCCAGAAAAAAATGATTCGCTCCACCTGTCTAACAAACAGCAGGTAGAAATTAAAATTATTGACCTAAACCACGAAGGCGAAGGCGTGGGCAGGATGAACGGCTTTGTTTTTTTTGTTCCCGGCGCACTCCCGGGAGAAGAGATAACCGCCACCGTTGAGAGCGTAAGTAAAAAATTTGCCCGCGCCTCCCTCCTTTCCATTAACAAAAGTTCACCTCACCGTCAGCTCTCCCCCTGCCCTTATTTCAACCGGTGCGGCGGCTGTCAGCTGCAGCACCTGACATACACACAACAACTAAACTGGAAACATCACAAAGTAAAAAATGACCTGAAAAAAATAGGAGGTATTGAAACCAGGGTTCACCCGGCTAAAGGTATGGAATATCCCTACTACTACCGCAATAAAGCAAGGGCGGGTATTGCCCTGGACAGAAACAATAATATACTGTGCGGCTTTCATGAAAAAAACTCCAACCGGCTGGTAAACATTGAGGAATGCCTGATCCAGCAACCAAACAATACAGAAATTATTAACGGGGTGCGGCAAACCCTGCAGGAGATGATTACGTCAGGAGCACTACCGGCTTTTTTCCCCCGTTTTCTCACAGCTGTAACCTGCCGTGTATCTTTTCATTCCGGTGAAGCACTACTGGAACTGGAGTCAACTTCCGGAAAAATAAAACTTTCGCAATGGAAGAAGCTGGCCCGTGAATTGTTCCGCCGACTGGATAGCATAAACGGCGTTTTCCTGTACCAGAATAAAGGTCGACACAGGGGATATACCCTGCTTTGCGGCGATTCTTACCTTTTTGAGAAAACCAGCAGCTTTACTTTTCGTCTTTCCCCGGGAGCTTTCTTCCAGGTTAATACCCGGCAGGCTTCGTACCTGTACCAGGTGGCTGTAAATTTCTGCGGAGAACCGCAGACTGCATTTGATTTATACTGCGGAACGGGAACCATGTCCCTTTACCTCGAGAGAAGGGCTTACCGGGTAGTAGGAATTGACGTTGATCCCAAAGCGATAAATGATGCAAAATACAATGCCTGGTTAAATGAGGCCAGGCGGGTGGAATTTTACACCGGAAAAGCAGAAGAATCGGTAGAATTGCTGAAAGCTGGAGACCCTCCTAAAACCGTGGTGGTAGATCCCCCACGCAAAGGTTGCGGCAGCAGGTTGCTTAAAGCCATCGTCGAAGAAAGCCCCGACCGGGTGGTGTACATTTCCTGCAATCCTTCCACTCTGGCCAGGGACCTGTCCTTTCTCCACTCGCATAACTATAAAACTCAAGAAGTGCAGCCTGTAGACATGTTCCCACAAACGACTCACATAGAATCAGTAGCTTCCCTCAAACTTATAAAATAATTACAAGCAACAGCAAGGCTTACCGGGCAGCATGCCGGGTGACAGAATTATACCCGGTATGCTGCTGCATTTAACTGGTCAATCCCGGTGAATCTTTTTGTTTATTTTCTTCTTCTTTGCGAAAGGAAGGAAGCACGGCTTGCAGGAGGATAACCACTTCCTCAAAACCGGCGTTCCAACCGGGATCGCTGATATTCTGAAGTAACTTTTCCAGGGAAAACTGGTTAAACACATCTGGCTGTGCGACAAAAATTCGTTCATGCCTGGTTCTGCTAACACCTTCTTTTTCCGTCAAAAGTTCTTCTTTAAGTTTTTCTCCCGAGCGAACGCCGGTGAAAGTAATCTCTATATCTTCAGGACGGAAACCGGCCAGTTTGATCATTTTTTGGGCCAGGTCTACAATTTTAACCGGTCTTCCCATGTCCAACAGAAACACTTCCCCCTCCTTTGCAAAAGAGCCCGCCTGGATTACCAGCTGTACAGCTTCCGGTATGGTCATGAAATAACGCATCATTTCCGGATGAGTAACGGTAACAGGTCCTCCCTGTTGAATTTGTTTTTTAAACAAGGGGACAACGCTGCCCCTGCTATCCAGTACATTCCCGAATCTCACCGAACCAAAACGGGTATTGCTTCGGGGGGCAATATTTTGGATTACCATTTCTGCCACCCTCTTGGTAGCTCCCATAATACTTGCCGGGTTTACCGCTTTGTCAGTGGAGATAAAGATAAAAGATTCCACTTCATAGCGGTGAGCACACTGGGCCACCGCCCAGGTACCCCAGACATTGTTTTTTACTGCTTCAGCAGCATTCATTTCTACCAGGGGTACGTGCTTGTGTGCAGCAGCATGGAAGACCACATCGGGGTGGTATTTCCTGAAAACTGCCTCTATTCCGGTGTAATCTTTTACATCTGCCACAGCCGGTACTATTACCAGGTCGGGAAAGCGCTGATTTAGCTCCTGCTGGATCTCAAACAGGTTGTTTTCACCGTTGTCCAGTAATATTATCTTGCTAACAGAAAACCGGATGATCTGGCGGCATAGTTCCGAGCCTATGGACCCCCCTGCCCCGGTAACCATAACAACTTTATTTTCCAGGTACCCGGAAATGGATTCCAGATTTAGTTTTACCGGTGCCCGGTCTAACAGGTCCTCTACCTTAACCTCTCGTATCTGGTTTACAGATATCCTTCCGTCAAGCAGCTCGTAAATTCCCGGAACAATCTTTAAACGGGCCGGGGTTCCGCTGCATATGTCCACTATATCCCGCACCACTCCACCGGAAACTGAAGGTATGGCAATAATTATATCTTCCACCCGGTATTTTTCCACCAGGGAAGGTATGTCTTTCCTGGTTCCCAGGACGGGAATTTCAAACATTTTTTGTTTCTGTTTGTCGCTATCATCATCCACAAATCCTATAACCGTGTTGGCGGATTCACCGAAGGTGTGATTCTTCTTAAGTTCACGTGCTACGATAGCTCCGGCATCTCCGGCACCTACTATAAGGGTAGGTTTTCCGGTGTGAGGTGCCGTGTATTTAGGAGAACTAAAAGAATACCGGTAGTACAACCGGAAAGCCCCTATAAAAAACACGTTGAGAAGTCCGCTCAGCGGCGGCACAAAACGGGGCAAGGCGTAAGCATCCTGGAAAAAGTAAAACAGGTTGTTTACCCCGTAAAAGATAACTATTCCGCACAGTACTGCTTTCCCAATTGCAAAAAGATCCTCGATACTGGCGTAATTCCAGAGTCGATTGTACAGATCGAATACCAAAAAGAACAAAAGCATTATAGCAGTATAAGGAATTAGAATTTGCAAATATGAACTCCAGTAAGGAGCGGGAACATGCCCGTCAAAACGTAGAAGTAAAGCCAGAACCAGAGATGCATTTATTAAAATAATATCTACTATCAGCATTGCCTGTTTTTTTCTTAGAATATTCAATTATTACTCCTCCCCGGACGATACTTCTTGTTAAAGAAAAATAAGATACACAAACCCTTACATGTTAAAATAACTTTTTATGGTATCAATGACTTTGTCCTGCTCTTTTTCGGTTAAAGACGAGCCTGATGGAAGGCAAAGGCCGCGTTTAAAAACCTTGTCGCTGAAGCTATACCCCGGACGATAAGTAAAATACTTGCACCCAGAGTACAGCGGTTGCAGGTGCATGGGCTTCCATACCGGCCTCGATTCTATACCCCTTTCCTCTAGAGCAGAAATTAAACGGCTGGGTTCTACTCCACCTTGTTCTTCTAAATAAATTACGCTAAGCCAGCGTGTGCTTAAACCGTAATCAGCCTCCGGCATAAAAGTAATAGCTGGAAGACCGGATAACTCCCGGTAGTATTTACTATAAATCTCCCTCCTGCGCTCCACCCTGTCTTCCAGGTATTTTAACTGAGCCCGACCAATAGCAGCCAGTATATTGCTCATCCGGTAATTGTAGCCTACCTCCTCGTGCTGGTAGTATATTTCCGGTTCCCTTGCCTGAGCAGACCAAAAACGTGCCTTATCCATGGCGGCGTTGTCATTTGATACCAGGGCTCCGCCTCCCGAAGTAGTAATGATTTTATTACCGTTAAACGAGTATACCCCGTACTTCCCCAGGGTTCCGCTGGACCTTCCCCGGTAAGTTGCTCCCAGGGATTCTGCAGCGTCCTCTATTACTGTTACCCCGTAATTGCCGCATATATCGTTTATGATGTCCATATCCGCACTCTGGCCGTAGATATTAACCACTACCGCCGCCTTGGGGAATATACCCTCTTTATTTAAATGGTGTAAGGCCCTTTCCAGTGCCCCGGGATCCATATTCCAGCTTTGCGGTTCCGAATCAACGAAAACCGGTTTCCCTCCCATGTAACGTACTGGATTTACACTGGCTATAAAGGTAAGGGAAGAACACAAAACCACATCTCCTTCACCCACTCCCGCCAACCGCAAAGCCAGGTGCACCCCGGCAGTGCCCGAGTTAAGGGCCAGCGCTCCTCCCGCACCAGTGTAACGGCATATTTCCTTTTCCAGTTCATCAACATGATAGCCCAGTGGAGCCACCCAGTTACTGTCCAGGGCGTCTTTTACGAAATTTTCTTCTTCGCCACTGAGGTGTGGCGGAGAAAGGTAAATTTTTTTGGTCAAGCTCTTACCCTCCAGAGTGTGCAGTTAATTGTTGCCCTGCTCCCTGTCAATCCCGCTGCCGCTACCGGAGACAGGATCGTCGTCCGGTATTTTCTTCCGGTAAATGTATTTGCTCCACAGCACCACGTAGAAAGTTTTTAGAATTATGACTAAATCAAGCCAGGGAGACCAGTTGTCCACATACCAAATATCCAGTTCTATTCTTTCCGGCCACGACAGAGCACTCCTGCCATTAACCTGGGCCCACCCGGTTATTCCCGGTTTTACCAGGAGCCTCCTTTTTTGATGCGCGGTGTATCTTTCTGCTTGATAAGGAAGTGTAGGGCGCGGACCCACCAGGCTCATTTCTCCTCGCAACACGTTTATCAACTGGGGAAGTTCATCTAAACTATACCGCCTCAGCCAATTACCTGCCCTGGTAATCCTGGGGTCACCGCTCTGCACAAAAACTCCCGCTCCCATAGACTGCGCCCCGTCTACCATGGAGCGGAACTTGAATATACTAAACTCTCTACCGTATTGCCCCGCCCGTCTTTGCCGAAAAAAAATCGGGCCAGGAGTCTCCAGCCTGATAGCAACAGAAATCAACAAAAAAAGCGGAGATAAAAGTATAAGCCCGGACAAACTTACACATATATCAACAAATCTTTTAAGATATAACAATGACTTTCCTCCCGCTGTTATATTCAAAAACCCGGGTTATTGCCAAACAAACCGTTCAGGTTTATTTTAACAAAACCACTGCATTATTTCATCCATAATAATTACTTTTTAAAACAAACAGGAGTTAATACCAGTAAGATTCTCAAATAATTTCATGAATGCTGTTCCATAAATAACAAATTAATTTAAAGCATGGTAAGAAAGAATTATTTGCATACAGGTATTTGCTAAGCGTGAATGTGGCAAGTAAATGCCAATCTTTTAATTACTGCCGGTTGTTGCTTTCAGGAGCAATATTGGGGGCATCCCCGCTTAAAACTATTGTAGAAATAGCGTGTTTAAAAATAAGATTCTGCTTGTTTCCCACCTGCAGCAGCACCGTATACTGATCAAAGCTAATAACACTGCCGTTTAAACGGTAACCGTTAACCAGAAAAAGCGTGACACTTGCTTTTTTGCTCCTGGCCTGGTTTAAAGTTTCGTTTTGTAAAACATGCGGCGCTTTCATAATCATCCCCCGTAATAAAGAAGTATATTAGAACAACTAATCAAGATAATCTTTTAACCACCTGCTGCGTGAAGGATGCCTGAGTTTCCTTAATGCCTTGGCCTCTATTTGGCGAACCCTCTCCCGGGTTAAGCCAAAATACTCCCCTGCCTCCACCAGTGTTCTTGGTCGTCCATCTTCTAATCCAAAACGTAATAGTACTACTTTTTTTTCTCGATAAGTCAAAGTATCCAGGAGGGTGCAAATTTGCTTTTTTAAAAAATTATTATTTACCTCGTACTCCGGCTCGTGGAACCTGTTGTCTTCTACCAGTTCCCCCAGGCTGCTCCCCTCTTCCTCTCCCAGGGGACTTTCCAGGGAAAGCGGTTCCTGGGATATTTTCATCATTTACCTGATACGTCCTTCCCCAACTTCCATTTCTCTAGAGATTTCCTCTACAGTAGGTTCTCTTTCTAATGTCTGAGTCAAGCGGCGGCTTACATTCATCATTTTGTTAATGTTATCTACCATGTGCACGGGAATACGTATGGTTCTTCCCTGATCGGCGATTGCACGGGTTATTGCCTGGCGTATCCACCAGGTGGCATAAGTGCTAAACTTATATCCTTTTCTATAGTCGAACCTGTCCACCGCCTTGATGAGTCCACGGTTACCTTCCTGAATCATGTCCAAAAATGACATGCCTTTACCAACGTATTTCTTTGCTATACTTACTACTAAACGAAGGTTGGCTTCCATTAACCTGCGCCTGGCATCCTCACTTCCTGCTTCTATTTGCCTGGCGAGTTCCACTTCTTCTTTTGCCTCCAACAACCGGGTTTCACCAATCTCCTGGAGGTACATTCCAACTGTATTACTGGAATTAAGCTCATTAAAGGAGATTTCTTTATTATCCGCTTCTTCGGCCTGGTGAATGTTACCATGGTTTTCACCTGCCAGGGAAGGTATATCATCTATTATTTCTACTCCTTTTTGGCTTAATACTTCTGTTATACGTTCCACCGTTACTTCCTTTATTTCAACTATTTCAACATTGTCAATATATCTGTTAATTTCTGACCAGGTAATATACCCGTCTCTTTGACCTTTTTCAAGAAGCTCTTGTTGTATTTGACTTACGGTATAAGCTTCCTGGCTGTTTAGAGTAGCCATGGCTTTCCGCTCCTTATCTTAAAAACTGTAAATACTGAAAAGTGGCAGTAAATAATTAATTTATTACTACGCTTTTAACTTTTGCCTCAATTTTTATCCCTAAATATTTCATTTAATCTTTTCGTAAACTGGAACACTCTATAATTTCTATAAGCAGTTTTAAAAACCTTTCAAATATTATAAAAAAGTTTTACTATTCTGCTTATTTGTTTACCCTTTTAATTCAATGAGTTTCCTGGCCTCCAGGGCTTCTTCTATGATTCGCAGCATATGGTAATAGTGAGTACCTTTCCAAAATACCCGTTTGCAGCTCTGGCAGTAAGAAAACTCCGAGCAGCTCTGTCTTACTCCTGCCGGCAGCATTTCCGACACCTCTTCCGGGTTAACCGGCGTTAACTCCTGGTTACAACGCATACACCTTTTGAACAGGTTCAAATTATTTTCGAGTTGAAAGCGGGAAACTACTTCCTTTAACTGCCGCCTGGGAAAGGTAGAACGGACATAGTACCCGTGTTTAACCTTCCCTCTTTTTAGCAGGCCCAGGTCCCTGGTAAGTAGAACACGGTTTTCTCTATATGAAATATCGGCCAAAATATGGTCAGACAAGTTGTTTTTATAATAAGTATCGAAGCCCAACATGCGCAGGTATGCAGCCAGTTTGCCCAGGTGTACGTCCAAAACAAACCGGGTGTGGTGCTCACCCTCATTAAACATATCCCCTGCAGCAGCAGCCAGGTCAATAGTGCGAAACTCCGGGTATACGCTTACGCGGTCACCATTTTCCAGGTTCCATAATAAATCTACAGGGATACTGTTAACCAAAACCATTCCCACTTCAGTATGAGGAACACCTCGGGACTCTACAACATCCTTTACCGCCGGGTTACCCCAAAAGCTGTGCCAAAAAACTACATGCTTTCGTTCAGGCACCAAAAAGTCATTTAATTCAGCGTAGAAGCGCAATAGAGCTTTCTTCATAACCACTTACCCCTTTTTGATTACCTGCTTATATACCAAAAAGATAAAAGAAACCCAGGGCCATCAGATAAAAAACTATTACCAGAGCTATTATCGCCAGGATTTTCTCAAACCGGTCCACCCGATACTGGATCTCCTGGCACTCCTGGCACAGTGGCCATTTCTCGTACTTTAAAAACGGAAAATGAGCAGGCGAATATCCCATTCTTACCAGGTGGTAATTAACCCCGGTTGCCGGTAATACTTGACCGCATTTACGGCAAACCACCAATTCCTGCTCTCCTGATTCCTCCCTTGTATTACCACCACTTTCCACCGCACATGCACCCCTTACTAAATTGCCTCATTTTTTCAGTACTCTTACTGTATGGTTCGATAACAGAGTCGCTATTCCTTTTTCCTATTTTATCTTCACATGTACTTGCTGTTTAAAACTCTTTATTGTTAACCTAAAAACTATTTACTTTTGACGAAAGGCAACTACAAAGTCTATAATATTCAAGGTAGCAAACTTCCCGCACTGGCATTATCTTTATTTATAAAGGGGCATATAAATGGGTATTCTTTCCTTGCAAAACATAAGCAAAACTTTCGCCGGACAGCCAATACTAAACGGCGTTTCTTTCCAGATGCACAGTGATGACAAAGCAGGGCTCATCGGCCCTAACGGTTGCGGAAAGAGCACCCTTTTGAAAATTATAAAAGGCGATATTGAAGCTGATAGTGGCAATGTGCATATTTCCTCCGGAGCCACTCTGGGTTATTTACCCCAGGAACCGCGTCCTCCGGGGGGAGGAACCCTTCGTTCCCTTTTGGAAAAGCCCCTGCAACCACTTCTGGATATAAAAAAAGAGATTTCTCGTTTGGAACAAGAAATCTCCAGCAAATCTAATTCCGGTGAAAATAACAAAGAAATAGACAACCTCCTTCGCAGGTATGGAGAGCTAAGAGAAGATTTCAGTCAAAGAGGCGGCTACGAAATAGAAAGCCGGATCAAAGCCGTGAGCCGCGGAGTAGGATTTGCACCGGATGAGCTTAATAAAAACATTCTTTATTTTAGTGGTGGAGAAATAACCAGGGCCAGGCTTGCCTCTCTGCTGCTGCAAGAACCGGAGTTTCTTTTACTGGATGAACCTACCAATTTTTTGGATATTAACGGGCTGGAATGGTTGGAGAAATACTTGAAAGACTGGAAAGGTTCGCTTTTAATAGTCTCCCACGACCGCTTCTTCCTGGACCGCGTGGTAAACCGCATCCTGAATCTTCAAAACGGTAAAATAAAGTTTTACCCCGGTAATTACAGCTCTTTTGTCAGGCAAAAAGAACAGGAGGACATTTCTTTACAGCGGCAGTACCAAAAACAGCAGGAATATATAAAAAAAGAACAAAAACTCATACGCGAAGCAGACGGTCATGAACGCTCTCAGCGGCAGGCCAGAAGCCGTGAAAAACGCCTGGAAAAACTCGAAACTATAGAACCACCTTCCTCCGGGAATTCCCGGCCCGGGATAGAATTTTCTCTTAACCGCAGCAGTGGCAAAATTGTGATCTCCCTGGAAGATATCTCCAAGTTTTATGGCACCTTTACTCTTTTTGAAGGGGTTACACTGGAGATACTGAGGGGTGAACGGGTGGCCCTGGTAGGCCCTAACGGTTCCGGAAAATCAACACTGCTGAAACTTATTGCCGGGGAAGAAACCCCTACCGGGGGAAGGATTAAAACAGGATCCTTTGTGAATATATCCTACTTTTCCCAGGAACAGGATGAGCTGCATCCGGAATACAGTGTACTGGAAGAAATAGCCGAGGCAGGAAAGCCCGATTTCAGGCAGGCCCGTCAACACCTGGGAGGTTATCTCTTTCAAGGTGACGATGTTTTTAAAAAAGTAGGCAGTTTAAGTAGTGGAGAAAAAAGCAGGCTGGCACTTGCCCGGCTGGCTTTATACAACACTAACTGCCTTTTAATGGATGAGCCTACCAGCCACCTGGACCTGCCCGCACTGGAAAATATGGAAGAAGCCCTGAATAACTTTCCCGGAACACTAATCATCGTTTCACACGACCGGTACTTTTTAAACCGTCTAACCAACCGGGTTATTGAAATTGGCAGTGGCCAAATCCAATCTTTCTATGGTAGCTATACAGAATATCTGGAACAGAAGAAAGAAGCAGACAATAATACCAGGCAAAATCAAGATAAAGAAAGTGATTTAAAAAAACAGGAACACCAGCGCCGCAGGAGAGCAATTAAAGAAAAACAGCGCAGGCAAAAAAAACTTCAGCAGCTACAAGAGCAGCTGGAGAACAGCATTGCCGGCGCTGAAGCAGAAGTAACTTCCCTGGAAGAAAAGCTATCCAGTCCGGATTATTACGGGGATTATCAAAAACTTCTGGAATTACACCAACAGCTGCAGGAAGCCCGTTCAAGCCTGTCATCATACCTGGAACAGTGGGAACAGGTGAGCGTGGAGCTGGAGAACATTTCCAGCGAACTGAGTTCTGAGTTCTAAGAAATTTTAAGGCACGGTTTAGTTTTTGTGTCTTTTTCACTAACGATTATAAAAATGCCTGCACACCCTTGTTTTCAGGTCGATGCAGGCATTTAAGTTTTTTTATCTACTCAGAAAATACCTAATAATATTGCTTTCTTGTACCGGGTTGTTGTGTTTGCCGGCTCCCGACTCAAATCAGTCATTAAGCCAAAGCTAAGGCTCAGCTTCGGCGTTACGGCGGGCTCCCCTCGACATTCGACTTCCATGTCTCAGGTCTCGGCGGCCGGAATCCGTTCCGGCCGGCCCGCCTCCACAGCCTCGCTTCGCTAAGCTTTGCTAAATCTCCCTCTAATGTCGGTCGCCGGCAAATCACAACAACCCTACGTTGTCTATTAAAACATTTTCGTCTCTCTAGTGGTGGTGCCGCACCAGCGGTGCCGGGGTGACTACTCAGAAAATACGTTTGCTTTCCAGTCTCGCTGGTGTAGTGGTTG
>CAYODA010000013.1:0-21701 GCA_964402625.1 uncultured Syntrophomonadaceae bacterium
CAGAAAAAGAAGCCATAATGTAAAAATACGGGAGCAGTCGCCCCGGCGCCACTGGAGTGGGTATTTTCTGAGTAGTTAAAAAATATTTTGTTGCATTGTATCTTGCAAACTCCTGGTTTTACACCCGGAGTTTGCTTGCATTTTATAGCGTCATGTGTTAATGTTATGGTATTGTTAAAAAGCAGAATCGAACAGGCCATTTTTGACCTCCTGATTGCATTAAGGAGAAGCATTAAAGGAGAAGATGGTAAAGATTTATTTTCTTTTTGACAAAATTTCCTGATTGGGGAGGCAAATTAATGGTCGGTACGGTTAAATGGTTTAACCCGGACAAAGGGTTCGGGTTTATTGAAAGAGAAGAAGGCGAAGATGTGTTTGTACATTTTACGGCAATCCAGGCAGATGGGTTTAAGACCCTGGACGAAGGCCAAAAAGTGGAGTTTGACGTAGTTCAAGGAAGTAAAGGGCTTCAGGCTGCTAATGTGAACGCTCTTTAAATTTAATAACGCCAGGAATCAGGGGCATTTCCGGTGTTTCGGAAATGCCCCTTGTTTTTTTTTGGCGTGTAACAGTGTAGGATAAAGGTAAATATATAAGTGAGAAGAAAGAAGGAGTTAAAATTATGATTACATTTGAGGAATTAAATTTAAGTGACCCCGTCTTAAGAGGTGTGTATAATGCAGGATTTGAAACAGCCACAGACATACAAGAACAGGCCATACCTCCGGCCATGCAGAGAAAAGATATTATAGGCCAGGCCCAAACCGGTACCGGAAAAACCGCGGCTTTTGGGATTCCCATGCTGGAGAAGTTTAAAAACGAAAAAGGTGAAGTTAAGGGGCTGGTAGTTGCTCCAACCAGGGAACTGGCTGTTCAGGTGGCTGAAGAGATAAACACTATCGGTCAAAACGCGGGGGTCCGTGCCTTGCCGGTATACGGTGGGCAGGACATTAACCGGCAGATCAAGTATTTAAAAAGACGTCCACAGATAATTGTAGGTACCCCGGGCCGTTTAATGGATCACATGCGCCGGAAAACTATTCGACTGGACGGGGTGGAAATAGCAGTACTGGACGAAGCCGACGAAATGCTTAACATGGGTTTTATAGAGGATATAGAAAACATCATGAGTAAAATACCAGAAGAGCGCCAGGTACTTCTTTTTTCTGCAACCATACCGGAACCCATTCAAGAGCTGGCCCGTCGTTTTATGGATCACCCTAAGGTAATTAAGTCAAAGTCCAAAGAGGTGACCGTTTCCAATACAGAGCAGAGCTATATAGAGGTACCGGAAAAGCATAAATTTGATGTATTTTGCAGGGTGCTGGATCTACAGTCTCCGGAACTGGCCATTGTGTTTGGAAGAACCAAAAGGAGGGTGGATGAACTCAACGACGCCCTTAACAAGCGCGGCTATTCTGCAGAAGGCATTCACGGTGATTTAACTCAATCCAGAAGAGACACTGTGATGCGCAATTTCCGGGAAAGTAGTACGGAAATTCTGGTAGCAACTGACGTAGCGGCAAGGGGATTGGATATAGGAGAAGTTTCTCACGTTTATAATTTCGATATACCCCAGGACCCGGACAGTTACGTGCACCGTATAGGCAGAACCGGCCGCCTGGGTAAGCCGGGAACGGCCCTTACGCTGGTTACTCCCAGGGAGGTTACCCATTTAAAAACTATTGAAAAATCTATTAAAAAGAAACTCAAACGCCAGCCCGCGCCTACGCCCGGAGAAGTCATGGAAGAACAACACCGGATGGTGGCGGAAAAAATAAGGCAAGCCGTGTCTCAAGGTGACACCAGTGCTTGCCGGGAATCAGCTGAGGCTCTTCTGGAAGAAAACGACTCGGTGACGCTACTTTCAGCGGCTATCAAAATCATGTCCAGGGAGCCTGACGCTTCTCAGGTAAAACTGAGCTCAGAGCCTTCCATGGTTAAAAGCAAAAAAAGCCACGGCAAGGACCATCGTTCCGGTTCCGGTTCCAGTTGGAAAAAACACAAATCAAATAATAAAGGCGACAGAAAACACCAGGGAGGCTACCGTAGCCGGAATAAATAATAAAAGACACTTAAGGTTTGAGTAAATATAGAATTAGGGAATAGAACTTTCGCAATCTACGTCCACCTGGCATTTACCGCAGCCGTATCTGGGTTTAAAGCGCGGTTTAATGTTATTTTCTATATAACTGTTGCACACTTGCAGGTCTTTGCCTTCCATGGTTATGGCACCTGAAGGGCAGCGGTCAACGCATTTTCCGCACATGGTGCAATATTCTTCGATTTGTGTGTATTCCCTTATGGATTTTCCCAGGTCAAGATCGGTTATTACACTTCCATACCGGCCGGCACAGCCTTTAGGGGTTATCATGTTTCTACTTAAAGAGAAGGTTCCCAGTCCGGTAACGTAAGCCGCGTGCCTTTCCGACCAGTTGCTGCGCAAGTTGGAGGCAATTCTGAACTCCTTTTCAAGTATAGGAGCCATAGCACGGCCACCTGCGTCTTTTAATTTATTTATCAGAAAGCCGCGCAGGTGATTATTGAACTCTTCCCCTTCGATTCTGGCGTAAACCCATTCCCGGGCCGGCCAACCGGCTGAACGGTTGGCTTTCCTTACCTGCAGGCTAAAAGGCAGGAAATAGGAGACGACTGTCCTGGCCCCCTGTAGCCACTCTGCAGGAAGCAGGTGATGCCGGCCGATTACCTCCGGATTTTTAAATTCAGAAAAAAGAGGGTCGGCAGCGTCTGCTACTTTTACCAGGGGGCGGTCGAATATTTTATTTATTTTTATGCCTTCTTTATTTACCGTGTTAAAAGGGTGTTCTTCTACCTGTTTACCTAACAGAACTGCAATTTCGTCTAAATTCAAATTTGCTCCTCCTTATTAAACCTGATAAAACAATAATAAGTAAGGTTGACGGTTGCGTCAAGAAGTTTTTTAAATTGACATATGCACATAAATATTATAATATGACATTACCGGTTTATATTAATGTCAAATAAATAATATTTCAGACAAAAGGTGTGAGGTTTGAATGAAGATTTCTGATATTAGAATAACTACAATTTGTGAAAATACTACTGCCAGGAACTTTTTGCTGGGAGAATGGGGAATAAGTTTCCTGGTGGAAGCTGGACATCGAAAGGTCCTATTTGATACCGGGGGAGGAAATACTCTTTTATATAATGCCGACAAAATGGGAATCGACCTTTCAACAATTGATTCGGTAGTTTTAAGTCACGGGCACCAGGATCATACCGGCGGATTAAGGCCCCTGTTGGACAGGAATCACTGCCGAGATCCAAAACGGAAAGTCAATATTTATACTCATCCGGATGCATTGGACGGCAAATACGTCCAGGACAAGAAAAAAAATGTCTACTACATGGGAATATTGACAGTAATGGAAGAGATTAAGCGGTTGGGTGCGGAATTTATTACCTCTACCGATGTTACCCGCCTGGAAGAGGATATCATAATTAGCGGAGAAGTGCCTCTGGCCAATCCATACGAAAAAGTTTCTAAAGCCATGGTAGTAAAAGATGAAAACGGCGCATTACAACCCGATACCCTGGCCGATGACCTGGCTCTTTATTTAAAAACCGAGGAAGGACTGGTGGTAGTGGCAGGTTGTGCCCACAGGGGGATAATTAACACCATTAAGCACGGCCAGGAGGTAACCGGGTTGAACCAGGTATTTATGGTGATTGGCGGAACTCACCTTTTTGGTGTCCCGGAAGAACAATTCAGCTATACGGTAGAGGAGTTAAAATCTATGGATGTCAATCTTTTGGGGGTTTCTCACTGTACCGGTTTGAAACAGGCAGCAAGGTTGCATCATATTTTTGGAGAAGAGAAGTTCTTTTTCAACAACGCGGGTACTGTTATAGAATTTAAAGGAGATCAGGCAGTTTGAAACAGTAGTCAAGGAAAAGTAAAATATGAATAAAAGGGGCTGATTCAGGTTACAGAATCAGCCCCTTTTAAGGTTAACTGGAGCCGGCGAGGAGACTCGAACTCCTAGCCTGCTGATTACAAGTCAGCTGCTCTGCCGTTGAGCTACGCCGGCGCGATAATTATTATAATATATAATCAATGTTTAATCAACAGTCTGATAACGTTTGTAGTAGTCGTTATGTGATAAATTTTATTCCTCTTTGAGGGGGCATTGGCCGGGGAGAGTTTTGAAAATTACCATGGTAATGATATAATTATTCAAGGAAAATACTGAGAAGAAGAGATGCGGATAATATGATAAACGGGAAAATGATGGTAACTACTGCAGAAGAAAAAGAGACTGAAGCGGTAGGAGAAATACTGGGAAGCCTAATAAAAGAGCCCCAGGTAATTACCCTGGACGGCGACCTGGGGGCGGGAAAGACGGTATTGGTACGCGGGGCGGCCCGCGGTCTGGAAGCAGAAGGAAGGGTGCGCAGTCCCACCTTTAATCTACTACAGGTTTATCGTGGGAAATTGCCCGTGTATCATTTTGATTTCTACCGCATGGAGGAAGAAGAAGAGCTTCTGGAACTGGGCCTGGAGGAATATCTGGAAGGGGATGGGGTTGTTTTTATTGAATGGGGCCACCGATTTCCTGCTTTTTTACCAGAAGAGCGCCTGGAGATCTGCCTGGAAAGAAGCAACCCACAGTATGAAAAACTGGAAGCCGGGGAGGTGGAGGAAATAGAGAAGGAATATAGAATGATACATTTTACACCCCGGGGATTTTGTCATAACCGGTTGATAGAAGTTTTTTGGGAAGCCATGCATTATGACCGTTTTGGAAAAATTTGCGGTAAGATAAACAGGCCGGAAAAGCAAGGAGGTAGTTGAAACTGCTGGTGCTGGGATTGGATACATCAGCCAAGACCTGTAGCGTTGCATTGCTAAACGGAAAAGAAGTAACTGCAGAATATACGCAGAACCTTCCCCGGACGCACTCCGAAAAGCTTATGCCCCTGGTGGATTCGATATTTAAGGATACCGGAAGAAGCCCCGGTGAGCTTGATGCAGTTGCTGTTTCCTGCGGTCCGGGCTCTTTTACCGGGTTGCGCATAGGAGTGGCTACAGCCAGGGCCATGGCTCAGGGACTGCAAATACCGGCCATGGGAATCTGTACCCTGGAAGTGATGGCCAGAGGAGTCTACTCTTACGGTAGTCTAATTTGCCCCGTGATGGATGCCAGACGCAGCCAGGTTTATACCGCTCTTTATTCCTTTAAGGAAAAGAGTGGTGAGCTTCAAGAATTGCATGAACCGGCGGCTTTAAGCCTGGATTACCTGAAAGATGTGCTCCAGGATTACCGGGAGCCGGTTATCTTTCTGGGAGATGGTCTTCTTTCTTACGGCCAGGAATTGAAGGAAGCTTTGGGAGAAAGGTTCCTGGAGCCGGCTTCTCCTCTGGTTTATCCCCGTGCATCCCTGGTGGCCTGGGGTGCCAGAGAGAGACTGCTTTACGGCAGGGGTATTACTTCTTACCTGGAGCTTAAACCGCTATATCTTCGTGCTTCCGAGGCTGAAAGAAAGTACCGGGCCAAGACGGATTAATAAAAGGTTGGGTAACTAAAATGCGGGGATACCCTGGCAGCGAAACTGCCGGAAAGAAAAACAAACTTGATACTATAGGGATACGCCCCATGAAATGGGATGACCTGGATCAGGTAATGGAAATTGAAAAAGTTTCGTTTACATATCCCTGGCAACGGAGTGGATTCACCCTGGAGCTGGCTTATAACACCCTGGCCTGCTACCTGGTAGCCTTGCAAAAGGGGGAAGATAAAAAGGTTCTTGGTTACGGAGGAATCTGGTTTATGGGGGAGAGAACCCATGTTACCACCCTGGCCGTCCATCCTTCTTGGCGAGGGCATAAGGTTGGTAGTGCAATTTTATATAATTTGATTTTAAGAGCATATTTCCGCGGCAGTACCAGGATGTCGCTGGAAGTAAGGGTTAGCAATTTCCCCGCGCAAAACATGTACAAAAAATTTGGTTTTAATGTCAATAAAGTTAAGCCCGGTTACTACCAGAACGAAGATGCATTAATGATGGAAGCTAATTTGTTGAAAGCCGGTTTGGGAAGCAACGTGAGGAGAAACAGATAAACGGGCTACCGGGCTAACTGCCTGTGCTTTCTTTTTGAATACACTGGCTACGCATCAGCATAAAACTAGCAATGAATTGAGGTTTGGATAAATGAAAACGTACATAATGGGAGTGGAGACTTCTTGCGATGAAACAGCAGTGGCGGTAGTAGAAGACGGGAAGAGGATTTTAAGCAACCTGGTGTCTTCCCAGGTGGATTTACATAAGCGCTACGGGGGTGTGGTGCCGGAGATTGCCTCCCGCCGGCACCTGGAAAAGATAAACCCCCTGATAGACGAAGCCATGGAAACAGCGGGTTTAAAGCCCCAACAGCTTTCCGCCCTGGCTGTCTCCTACGGGCCGGGCCTGGTAGGCGCGCTGCTGGTAGGAGTTTCTACAGCCAAAGCGCTAGCCTATGTGTGGAACATACCCCTGATACCCGTTAATCACCTGAGGGGACACCTTTATGCCAACTATTTGACCGGGGAAAAGATAGTTCATCCTTGTGTGGGTCTGGTGGCATCAGGCGGACACACTGACCTGCTATATTCTCCCCGGGAAGGAGAAATTCATCTCCTGGGAAGTACCCGCGATGATGCCGCCGGGGAGGCATTTGATAAAGTTGCCCGCACGTTAAAGCTGGGATATCCCGGTGGACCTGCTATAGATGCCCTGGCAGCAGAGGGTGATGCAGAAGCCATCTCTTTTCCCCGGGCTTCTCTTAGCGGTGAGAGTCACTTTGATTTTAGTTTTAGCGGTATAAAAACCGCCGTTTTAAATTACCTCAACCGTTTAAAACAAAAAGGTGAAGAACCACACCTGCCCAACCTGGCAGCAAGTTTTCAGCAGGCAGTAGTGGATATGCTGGTGGAGAAAACTGTAGAAGCAGTCAAGTATAAAATGCCTTCCACTTTCCTGCTTTCCGGGGGTGTTGCCGCCAACAGTCTTCTCCGTCGCCAGTTAAAAGAGAAACTGGAGCGGGAAGTTCCCGGAATTAATTTTTTATGTCCCCCTCCCTGGCTTTGTACCGATAATGCCGCCATGCTGGCAGCTGCGGCTTATCCACAGTATGTCGGGGGGGAAGAAGCCTCTTTAACGTTAAACGCTATGCCTGATTTGACACTCTAAATTAGCCTGAGGTGAAAATGAAGAACCAAAGAAAAAGAAAGACCCCGGCTTAATTTTGTACAAATTTTAACGACGTGCTTTAACCCATCCAACTATTTCCTTTAAATTAAAGCAACAGCTACCATTTTGGTTTTTCCGATACGGCATCCGCTTACCGTATACTACCAAAACTTATATAGAGAGGACTGAGGCTGTTTGAATGGCATTAAACTAAAAAAAGATACCGGGAAAAACGCTCCTTTGCTGGCTGTATCGGGACACGCAGGTATCGGGCATGTAAACAGTCACTCGGGACTGGTCCAGGATGATTCAGCAGGTTTTGCCGTAGCGGCTTACCTCTTAAAAGAAGCCCTGGGAGCTGATACAGTGATAGAAGTAATTCGGGCCTCTTCCCGGGATGATGAGGTAGTGGTGGAAACCCGGGGAGGAGGTAAGGGAAGTGCGACCAGCGCTTCCGGGTTTACTCCTTACGAGGTGGAACTGATGGATAGGGCCGTGGGGGAAGATGCCCTCTTTAGCCAGCGGATAGCTTCCAAAGTTTTTGGTCGGGTTTATGGACAGGGAGGTATGGAAACTGCTGTAGCCCTGGAAACAGCTGTAGCCCTGGCGGTAATAGATACGTTTGCCGGGGAAAACAGTGATATTATTACCGGGAAAGAAGATATCCCGGGCAGTTGTGGTGGTTTTGCGGGAGGGATAATCGAGTTAGGTTCCCTGACGGTAGCGGTTTTGGCATCGGTAAACGCCAGCCGGGGGGGAGCAGGTCCCAATGAAGACCTGGAAGGCAATGTCCCGCTGGGGGAAAAGGGAAAGGTCATGGAGCAGCTGGGTATGGGTGGTTCCAGGCTTCCTACCGTAGTTTTGGAAAGCAAGGCATTTGTCCCGGATATCTCCCCTGGTATAAAAAAACCGCACCTGTGGATAAGGGCTAATCGTGAAGTGGATAACACGGTAGTGGCGAAATGCCTGAAACAAGGGGCGGAAAGTGCAGGTTATCCATACGTATACAGTGATAAGGTAATGCCTCCTCGGGAAGGATTGCTCACAGAGAGGACTTCTGAGTTTGCAGATAGGAACATTAAAACTTTGCAGGAACTAAAAAAAGTCTCATCATCCGCGAAAAAGGTGCAGTTGGTTTACAGTTTGTTAAGAGAATTACGGGAAGAGGCAGGGGGAATAACTTTTATGACGGAAGCACTCTTTGATGAAGTGCGTGCAGCAGGCATGGTGCCGGGAACATCGGCAGCCCTTTCTTTACTGGTGTCTTCCGCCGAGAGGGAAAAGTGGAAAATTCCTTTGTTAACCGGGGATGATCTGCATATGTATTTGGATATCCTCTCTAGGGGGTGCGATTTCTTTAAAGCTCGCAGGCAAGAAGCCTCAGAAGAACTTGAGAAAAAATACTTATTCTCATACGAAAAACATTTCCGAAGTATTTATGGCGAAGGCAGAGAAAGTTAATTTAGTCACAAAAGAATTTATGTTTTTTATAGAAAGGAAACAGCAGGTTTTTATTGAAATTTATTATGTTGTTACTATAGGTAAACCATAAAATTTTTTGCGTTATTTAGAAATGTTTTCTAAATTTAAATCTAGACCGTAAAAATTTAAGGGTAAAAGGAGAATCTTTTTATGAACATTTCCAAAAGAGCTCAAAACATCTCTCCATCAGCCACACTGGCGGTGGGAGAAAAAGCCAGGGAGTTAAGGCAACAGGGTAAGGAAATTGTAAACTTATCTGCAGGAGAGCCGGATTTTGACACCCCGGAAGATGTCAAGAGAGCCGGGATAAAAGCCCTGGATGAGGGTCTAACCAAATATACCAACACTACCGGAATAGATGAGCTCAAAGAAGCAATTCAAGATAAATTTTCTAAGGATAATAGTATAAGTTATTCTTTTTCAGAAATAACTGCCTGTGCCGGGGCCAAACAGGCTCTTTACAATACCCTTTCGGTTTTATGCGATGAAGGAGAAGAAGTGGTGGTCCCTACGCCTTGCTGGGTAAGTTATATCGAGCAGATAAAGCTGGTGGGAGCCACTCCGATATTTGTTAATACGGACCGGGAAAGTGAGTATATCCCGCGGGCAGAGGATATTGAAGCTCATATAACCCCCCGTACCAAGGCGCTAATTATTAATACCCCCAACAATCCTACCGGTGCGGTATATCCAAAAGAACTGTTGGAAGAAATATCTAAGGTGGTAAAGAGGAATAATATCTGGCTGATTTCCGATGAAGTTTACGAAAAACTGGTTTTCGACGGAACCTGTCACTACAGCGTAGTCACGCTAGACCCGGAAATGAAAGATTTTACCATAGTTGTGAATGCTGTTTCCAAAACTTATTCCATGACTGGCTGGAGGCTGGGATATGCGGCAGGACCCGAGAGGGTAATTAAAGTAATTGGCAGTCTGCAGTCCCATACCACGGGTAACCCGGCCAACATGTCTCAGAAAGCTGCCGCACATGCCCTGAGGAACAACATGAATTACCTCGAGTGGGTAGACGAGTTTGACCGGCGCCGCCGCTATGTACTGGAGAGGTTGAATAACATGCCCGGTATGAAGTGTTCTGTACCGCGGGGAGCATTTTACGTTTTCCCTGATGCTTCGGGGGTTATGGGAAAGAGCCGGGAAGGGCAAACTATAAACAACTCCCTGGACCTTGCTGCTTACTTCTTGGAAGAAGCCCAGGTAGCCCTGGTTCCCGGGGAGGCTTTTGCAGCGCAAAACCATTTACGTATAAGTTACGTAAACTCCATGGAACAGATAGAAAAGGGATTGGACAACATGGCAAGAGCACTTCAGAAACTGTTTTATTAAAATCAAAGTTATTTCTAAAGCGGCTTTCTGTGTATCCTTTGCCTTTAATTATTTTGGAGCTGTGGAAAGCAAAAATTGAAATATTAAGCAAAAAATTTTTACTTCGAACGTAATTTACAGTTCACTTTTTAACATCATTGAACTGGAGAACTCCTTGGAAAAATCTGCGTCCTTGCCTAGATTTATATGTTCTATCTTTTTATGAAGACTTTCGGCTTCACGACGAAGGGTACCGGACAATAGCAGCATTTGTGCCCCGATACCGGCTGCGTTTCCTACCGACCTTACTTTTTCCACGGGATAAGAAGGCCACAGACCGATGGCTGAAGCGCTTTCTTTCCTGAGGTAATTGCCGAAAGCTCCGGCCAGGAGAACTTCTTCCAGGTCTTCCATTTCAATATCCATTTTTTTAAGAAGTATTTTGATTCCGGCAGCAATAGCTCCTTTGGCCAGCTGTAGCTCTCCAATATCCTGTCGGTTAAGGGAAACACCCTTATTATTAGAGCTTTCTTCTGGCAGTGCCAGTAAAAATTCTGTACCGGTTTCTCCTTCCACCAGTCTTTCACGGAGGAAGGAGGGCAGAGAGTCCGCGGGAGAAAATTTCCCTACTTTGGTTATTACTCCGGCCTGGTAAAGGGCGGCTACTGCATCTAAAAGCCCGGAACCGCATATACCTCGAGGCTTTTCCTTGCCAATGACATGGTTTTTTACGGTTTCTCCTTCTATCTCTACTTTCTCAATGGCTCCCGTGGTTCCACGCATTCCCTGCCTTATGCGTGCTCCCTCGAAAGCGGGGCCGGCTGCCGTGGAGCAGGCTACCAGGCGATCTTTGCACCCCATAACCATTTCCCCGTTGGTTCCTATATCAATTAACAGGCGCGGCTTATCACCATGATGCAGCCTGGTGGCCATTACAGCCGAAAGTGCGTCAGCCCCTACATAACTAGAGACACAGGGAATAGTGTATACCCTGCCGCGGGGATTCATGTGTAGCATTAAGTCCCCGGAGGAAAGGTTTAGTTCTTTCCGCAACACCGGTTGATACGGAGCCAGCACCAGTGATTGCGGTAAGATTCCCCAGAAAAGGTGCAGCATGGTGGTGTTGCCTACGATGATTGTTTCCCATATATCTTCACGCCGGGCCGAGGCTTTCTCCAGCAAGTCATCTATTATACCGTTTATAGTATCTTTTGTTTTCTGCTGCAGCGTTTCCAGGCCGTCTTCTTGCTCCATGGCGTAGCTGGAGCGGGATATAACGTCTGCCCCTCCAATTTTTTGCTGGTTTTCGTGAGAGACCGTGCCCAGCGAGCTTCCGTCGGTAAGGTCCATAAGGGAACCCATAACCGTGGTGGTTCCCAGATCTATTGCCACTCCCAGCACGTTTTCCGGAGGCGTGTTATCTTTGTTTATATCAACCAGGACGTTGTTAACGGTAATACCTTGAAGTGTGATATCTCTCTTGCCTGAAAACGGGGCAATATTCTGAAGTATCTCCAGCCTGTTTTCCAGCCGTGTTCCTTCGGGAAGTTGGCGAAGTAGCTCTTCTTCATAGGAATCCACGCTAGAAGATATGTCTAAAGAATGAATTTTGACACTTGAGTCAAGTTCTCGTTCTGTATCCAGGGAACTAAGGACGGATTTCATATCGGTTGTTTCTTCCTGTTGGGGCACGGTAACAATAAGGTCATTTTCCAGAGTAGTTTGACAGGCCAGAACTTCTTCTTCTTTGCTTCCCGGCTGTGCAGCAGGTATAACTTTCAGAGTGCATTTTCCACAAGTTCCTCTCCCTCCGCAAGGGCTTTCTACCTGTATACCTGCATCAAAAAGGGCCTGTAACAGGGTGGTGCCTTTATCTGCTTTCACGCGAAGCCCCCAGGGATATACTGTTATAGTAGATTTACCCGTTTCAGGATTTTGGTTCCCCATCGTAAATCTCTCCCTTCTATCTTTTTCTACTAAAAATTAGTTTATGTCGATTTTAGCCTTTTTAAGCTATTCGCCAGTACCCGTCCTCATTCCTTCTTGCAACCTGCATTTGCCAATTAAAGGTATATAATAAACTTTTCTAAAACAATGAGGGGGTGCTGCACCGAATCATTTAAAGAAGCCAAGGCCCCGGAATTGAATTCAATAATAATATATATATATTACGCTGTCAATATATATATATTATTATTTATTTTGCAAGCAGGGATTACAAGGCATGCCTTTAAGACCTATATATCTACAATATAACTAAATATAAACAAAAATAAGCTCATGTATTATATAATTTGACACTATACTCCAAATTTCTGAACATTTATAGAGAATCTTTTTTTTAAAATTTAACCCGGGTGGTTATTAATTTATGTAACTATCATGTTAATTTTGTTGGTACTTGTTCTTTAAATCCCACGTAAGGCCTGTTTACTTGTGGATAACCCTGTGGATAGTGTGGATTACTTTGTGAACAGAGAAAAATTATCCCCTGATTGTGGTGGAGTTTTTATATAACGCTAACGCCGGATAGTAACATAATATTATTTGCATAAAACCACTTGCATAAAACTACTTTAGCTCACCTGGTAGTATTGGCCCCGGTAATACTTTTGCGTAAGCATTATTTGAAGGAGGAAAACGGCTTTGAATTAAGGAGCATTACTTTTGCAGCTGGTTGTGCGAAGCAGTGTTATGCAAATTGAGGGTTTTTTAAACTGCTTTCTTGTTATAAAATTATCCAGGGAGGTAAATTGAGGGAGGCTATAACACCGGTTATTTTTAAGCATAGAATAATAACGTATAGATTAAGAAATAACTTAAAGGAAGTGTGCATATGTTTTCAAGTGAAATAAATAAGGTGCATTTTATCGGCATTGGCGGATATGGCATGAGTGCACTGGCTGATGTTCTTTTAAAAAAGGGTTACCGGGTAAGCGGTTCGGATATAAAAGATAGCAAAATTATTCAAAGGCTCCTGGAAATGGGAGCAGATATACATATAGGTCACCACCCGGATAACTTGAAAGACTGTGACCTGGTGGTTTATTCTACTGCGATACCCCCTCACAACCAGGAGCTAAAAGAAGCCGCCAGAAAAGTTACTCTCTGGCATCGTTCCAGGCTTCTGGCCTTGCTCCTTAATCAGAGTCAAGGCGTAGCCGTGGGAGGCACCCATGGAAAAACTACTACTACAACCATGCTTGCGTTACTGCTAGAAAAGGGAGGAAAGGATCCGACAGTCCTGGTGGGAGGGGAGGTAGGTTGCTTTAATGGGAACGCCAGGCTGGGAAGTGGCAACTGCCTGGTTGCCGAAGCCTGCGAAAGCGACAACTCTTTTTTACTTTATCAGCCTCTACTGTCTATAGTAACCAATGTAGAAGCTGAGCACCTGGAATATTATCAGGGTGATTTCAACAGGTTAAAAGAAGCGTATTATAGTTTCCTTAATAATATGAAAGAAGAAGGGGAAGCCATTCTTAATTATGAAGATGATTATTTAAAGGAACTGAGTTTCAGGCTCCCTTTTAAGGTCTCTACCTTTGCAGTAGAAGGAGCCGCAGGGATGCACGAAGCGACTTTTTCCGCCAGGGAGTTGGAGTTCTTTCCAAGAGGAAGTCGTTTTAAGTTATACTGCGGGGAACAAAAACTGGGAGAGGTAAATCTTGCCATTCCCGGCAGGCATAATATTTCCAATGCCATGGCGGCCCTGGTGGCTGCTTACCGCCTGGGAGTGGACCCGGTAGAGTGTTCCGATGTATTGCTTGATTTTAAAGGAGCCGATCGGCGGTTTGAGATTGTCAGTGAAGCGGGAGGTATAACCCTGGTGGATGATTACGCCCATCATCCCACGGAGATTAAAGCAACCCTGCAGGCCGCACGTAACTGTGGAAAGAGGGTTATTGCGGTATTTCAGCCTCACCGTTACAGCCGTACGTCGTACTTTATGAAAGAATTTGCGGATTCTTTTAATGATGCCGATGTAGTTTTACTACACCCGGTTTATTCCGCCGGGGAGGAGCCAATAGAGGGAATAAATTCATTAGAACTGGCGGAATTAATAAGGAACCGTGAAAAGGGGAAGCCAGTCCATTACATAGAAGAGTTTTCGCGCATTGCCGAGACGGCTTATCATTACGCAAGTCCCGGGGATGTGATTATCTTTATGGGGGCGGGTGATATCTGGAAGGCGGCACGTATTATTAAAGAGTACGGTGAATTAACAGAAAAAGAAGACAGCTTTAATCGTCGCGGATTATAATGTAAGAAAGGGAAATATTGTCCTGGTGAAAAATATAGGACAGGCAGGAAACAGGGAACATTTAAAGAATAAAAATAAAAGAATTAAATTAAATTAAATGAATTAAAGTTTTAAGGGGCATTGTAATTGAGAAAACCGCGCAAGATACCTGAAAAGATATTTTTTTCTGTGATTTACCTGGTCTTTTTTTTAGCAGGTGCCCTGCTGGCCCTGGAAGCATTTTATTACTTTGATTCAAGTGATACCTCTTCCGGGGAAAAAGTTGAAAGCAATCCCGGAAACGGCATAGAACAGAATGTTGTCTTGGAAGAAATCATTATGGAAGGAACCCCTTTTCAGTCGAGGATTTACGCCAACTGGAGCCAGGAGCCTGGGCCTGCAGTACTGGTAATAGGCGGTATTCACGGTGATGAACCTTCCGGATATCACGCTGCAGGTGAAATAAAGCAGTGGGAAGTGGAAAGGGGCACCTTGCTGGTTATGCCTTACGCCAATCCACCTGCCATTGAAGAAGAGGAGCGGTATGCCGAAGGAAAGCGAGACCTGAATCGTGCTTTTCGGGATGTTGATGAAAGTGACCTTACCGGGAAGGCCGCTGCTTCCATAAACGATTTTATTCGCCGCTATCAGCCTGACTTGATTCTGGACCTGCATTCTGCTCCAGATTTCCGGAGAGTTGATCCCGGCAGCCTCGGACAAACCCTGATTTTTTGTGGTGCAGAAGATACTGAGGAAGTAGTATACGGGGTGAAGGAAGAAGTAAACCGTAGAATAGATAAGGAAAAACACAGGTACTTGGTAGTAGGTCCGCCAAGCCGGGGGACCCTGGTACGCGAAAGCTACCGTCGGTTTGGAATAAGCGGAATTATAGTTGAAGCATCCAGGGAGTTATCTCTTTATGAAAAAACCAGCTACCATATGAAAGTGGTAAGCAAGATATTGGAAATACTGGAAATGAAAAATTTATAATATATAAAACCATATAAAACCAGTTAAAATGCGGAAGGATGACCGGCATTGTGGAGAAAGAAAAAAGAAAATAAAGGTGAAAAAAAGAACTGGTATATAGGTTCTTGCGAAAACAAGGTTTATAAAAATGGAAGTAAAAAAAAATTTTCTCTTAAAATATTACTCCCGGCTTTTCTGGTATTGTTAGTAAGTGTATTTCTATTGGGAACGCTTTATAACCATTTAAGTGATCCGGGAAGAGTCAGGCCCAGCCCTATTGATGAAGGTGAAGACCGGGACTTCGAAGTTATTTTTGATGAAGACGTGATAAACGTACTTTTCCTTGGTTTTGACAGCAGTCTTTCCAGGGAACAGAATTATGAGGTTTTCCGTCCCGATACTATCATGGTTGCTTCGATAAACCTGGAGGAAAGGGGAGTGAACCTGGTCAGCATTCCCCGGGACAGTTATGTGAAAATTGCCGGGACGGGAGGACACGACAAGATAAACCACGCCTATTATTATGGCTATGATAATATAGCAGATGTGGAAGGTGACACGAAACACCGACGGGGGCTTGAGACACAGGTCAGGACGGTGAGTAATTTTCTGGGTGGTGTGCATATAGATTATTTCGTAGCCGTGGATATGGACGGAGTTGTGGAAATAGTTGACCATATAGGGGGCGTGGAACATGAAGTAGAAATGTATATAGAACCGCATATCCTGGGGGACGACCCTGTAGAGCCAGGGCATCAGGTGCTGGATGGTAGTGATGTCCTTAATTACGTAAGACACAGGGATCGGGAAACCAGGGGAGATTTTGGTCGCGTCCAGAGGCAACAAAAGCTGATTGAAGCCATACTGGAACAATTCCTGGATACCATGACCCTGGGTAATATTCACGATAAGATACCTGCTATATATAAGAGCGTTTCCAGTAACGTGGAAACCAGCATGAGTATAGAAGAAATTTTAAGTATGGCACTATTTACCTATAAAGAACTGGACATAAATTCTATGGAAACTTATGTATTTCCCGGCGAGGAAAAGCGTGGCGGAGTGCATAATTTGTTGTACGTGGTCATTTATGAAGACCGGAGAGTAGAAATAATCAAAGAAGCTTTTGGGGCAGAGGTTGAAAGGAGATCTACTATCACGCCTCCCCCTTACGAAGGAGAAGAAGGGGAGGAGGAAGAAGAAGAGGAAGAGGAGCCTGTTGAAGAAGAAAACGAGGAGCAGAACGGAGAAGCGGCAGAAGAAGAAACCAGTGAAATGAATGAAGAGGAAATGGAAGAGAGCGAAGGAGCAGGGGAAGCAGAAGAAAAAGGAGTATTTTACGGAGAAGAAGAGAGTGAGCGGGGAGATGGGGAAGCCGCAAGTAAAGAAGAGGTGATTAATCCCACAGAAGGGGAAATAGAAGCAAGCGAAATTACCTGAAATTTAGTATAAAAAACAGTTGAAATATCAAGATAGATGGATTAAAATAAACTAAGAGGCAGCTATACAAACAAGAAAGCGCAAGAGCCTTAATATTGCCTGCACACAAAATAATTTGCGCAAATATTATATTTGTGAAAAAGATTTTTATTTAGTAAGTCTTTTGTTACTTTTTATTTAAAGTAAATAAGAGTTGACACGGAAGAACCGGTAGCATGGTTTAAAGCACATCGGAAGGTCCAGGTGTGCTTTTTTTATTACTAAATTATCTTAAAAAAAGTCCGGAGGGGAGGAATTGACGTGCTGTACATGGTGCCCATTATTTTAATTATTAACGTAGTGTACATATCCCTACTTACCTTGAGAACCATGTTTACGCTTAAAGGGAAGCGTTACCTGGCGTCATTTATCAGCGCAGGAGAAGCTTTTGTTTTTGTCGTGGGGATTGGACTGGTGCTTGAAAATCTGAATGAAATTCAGAACCTTGTTGCTTACGCCGTAGGGTTTGCCCTGGGGGTTCTGGTAGGTTCAAGAATAGAAGAAAACCTTGCCCTGGGTTATGTAACTGTAAAAGTTATAAGTAAAAAGTTTGATTCACCTCTTTCACAAGATTTAAGGACGAAGGGTTTTGGAGTTACCAGCTGGTGTGGAGAAGGGAGAGGAGGAAAAAGGATGGTGCTGGAAGTGCTTACTTCCAGAAAAGATCAGCGGGATTTGTACCGTTACATAATTGATCTTGACCCGGATGCATTTGTAATTTCTTACGAACCCCAGTTTTTCCGGGGTGGCTTCTGGGTAAACAGTCTTCGCAAGTACTGCAAAAAGAACGGTCGCCCGCTGGAATTTCCATTTGAAGACAATCTTCCTGTTGAAGATCCGGTGGAAACAATGGCAGAAGGGAATGAAATGCACGTGGCAACGGATAAAAATGCTTAAAAGGAAAAAAATTATATTGTTATAGAAGGATAATGCAACATTTTGCTTGAAATATAATAATATTAATATTAATCAGAAAAATAAATTCCTCCCCAAGCATGGTAAAAAGGAATTTAATGGCAAGGTGTGTGGGTGCTGATGTGTAAAGAGAGCAAAGTGTTAATAACGGGGGTTTTGATATTCCTGTTCGTAGTTTTATCCTTACCTGAAGATATAATTTATGATAAGCAAGAATCCGGCAACCAGGTCCATGCCGGGGAAGAAACAATGATTATGGTTGTTCACCGGGCGGTACTTTCAGATAATGATGAAGAGAAGGGGAACAACGAGGAAGAAGACGACAGCGTCATAACTGCCGGTTACGTCTTCTTCCTCGTTGTTTGGATTTCTATTTTATACGCCTTGTTTATAATGACCCGTATGAGGAGTAAAAAAGGAGACGACTAGATCCTTTTTACTCTAACATGACTGAACGAGTAACTTTTCCCCCTTTTATTGGCTATAATAATTGGCTCGATACTTCAAGTAATCAGACTAACTAAAAAACTTATGGAATATTTCTTCGTGGGACAGGAAGTTTTTGTTTGTGTCCATTACCCGCATGGAGTCGGCAGAGACTTCATCTATAAGAATCACTTCATTTCCTGCAAGGCCGAATTCAAATTTTATGTCCACCAGGTAGAGTTCTTTTTTCTTCAGTTCCTGTTCAATAATTTCCGCTGCCTTTCGGGTTAATTCCTTGGCTTTTTGCTGCTGCCCGGGAGTAAGTACTCTCAGTTCCGCAATGGTGTCGTCATTAATGAGGGGGTCTCCACGTTCGTCGTCTTTAAGGGTGATCTCAACCAGGTAATTTAGTGGCTGAAGTTCTTCTTTTACGTATTTCTGGTACCGCCTTACAAAGCTGCCGTATGCGTACAGGCGGCAAATGAATTCCAGTCCGCCACTTATTCCCGTGTCGCTTCCGGGAAGCCTGGCTTCTTTTACTTCCATGGTATTTTGGGTAAGGTCGGCGGAGATAAAGTGCGTAGGAAGGTTGTTTTGCTGCAGTAACTTGAAAAAGTGGTTGGAAAGTTCCAGGGACATCTTGCCTTTCCCTTTTATCTGTCCCATGATCTGGTTGGCTCCGGGATCGACTACTCCATCCTCCCCGGTTACATCATCTTTGAAGTGGAACAGGTAGTTCCCGTTCTCCTTTTGGTAGACATCTTTAGTTTTTCCGGTGTAAATCTTTTGCATGGGTCAGTCTCTCCTTATGTAATATTTTAATACTTGATCCATCCTAATTTATTTTACTATTTATTGTTTCCACTTTACAAAAGATATTTCTATATTATTGTTATATTACCTTCCCGGTGTCTCGATATTAATGTTTTTGTAAATAATTTCCCGGCCGGCTTCTATGGCTATTTTTTATAATTTGGTAAAATACAATAAGTAGAGCATGCAATACAGCCAAGGAGGAAATGTTTATGAAAAGCGAAATAATTACAGTAGGCACGGAAATTCTTATGGGACAAATATCTAATACCAACGCCAGCTTTTTATCCGATGAACTTTTGAAACTAGGAGTAGGGGTGTATTACCAGTCGGTTGTTGGTGATAATCCCGCCCGCCTGGAAGAAGTTTTTAAAACCGCCCTGCAGAGGGCGGACCTGGTTGTCATGACAGGTGGTCTGGGCCCCACCCAGGATGATTTAACCAGGGAAACCGTTGCCAGGGTTTTGCAGCTTCACCTGGAAAAAGATAACCGGTGGGAAGAAAGGCTGGAAGAATTCTTCAGGCAGAGAGGTCGCACCATGCCGGACAATAACCGCAAACAGGCCCTGGTGCCCCGCGGGGGAAAGATATTGCCTAATAAGAGGGGTACCGCCCCGGGTATATTTCTTGAAAATAAAGAAAAGGTAGTGATACTTCTGCCGGGGCCCCCGCGGGAAATGAAAGAGCTCTACCGGGAACAAGTTTCTCCGCTGTTAAAAGAGAAGCTGCAAAACAGGGGAATAGAGGGAGTGCTGATTTCTAAAACCTTGAAAGTTATCGGGTTGGGAGAATCCGCCATGGAAGAAAAGATAAGCAGCCTTTTACGAGAACAGGATAATCCCACCATTGCTCCCCTGGCTAAAAGGTCGGAGGTTCATTTAAGAATTACCGCCCGGGCGGCAAATAAAGAGGAAGCCGCTGATATGATTGAACAGAAAAAAAGAGAAATTGAAAAGGTTCTGGGTGATTATATTTACGGGGAAGATGATCAGGAATTAGAAGACGTGGTGGCGGATTTGCTGATGGAAAAGAGTATTACACTGGCCGTGGCAGAATCCTGCAGCGGGGGGCTTTTGTGTCACCGCCTGACCAATATTCCTGGAAGCTCCGGCTACCTGGTAAGCGGATTGGTGACTTACAGCAACCAGGCCAAGATAGATTTCCTGGGAGTTCAGGAGGATATGCTTGAAAAAAAGGGAGCGGTGAGCGAAGAAGTGGCGGCAGCCATGGCATCAGGGGTAAGGAAAAGAACCGGTGCGGAGATTGGCCTGGGAATAACCGGTATAGCAGGGCCTTCCGGAGGCACCCCGGAAAAACCGGTAGGTCTTACCTACATATCTTTAAATACGGCTTACCTGGAGTATTGCCGGGGATACCAGCTCTGGGGAACTCGCCAGGAAATAAAAGAGAGGGCCTCCCAGGCAGCTTTAAACCTTTTGCGCTATTACCTGCTGGGCAAGCTCGGTTAAGGGGTTAATATGCGCAAAACTTCTCTTCTGGAGGGATCTATTTTGAGAAAATACGCCTGGTTGTTTGTGGTTTTCCTGTTGTTTCTTACGTACTATCTTTCTTCTATACCGGGTCTCAGGGTAATACCGGTGTTGCGGCAATTTAATATTCTGCTGAACCGTATAGACCTGAGTTTAAGTCAACTGGCACAGGCAATTGCCGGGAGGCTCCCTGAAGAGCTGGCACCCGCCAAAACACTTACCAGGGATTTTATGGCTTACGCAGGTGAAAACCCGGTAATTATAGAATTTATTCTGCGAAAAATTGCCCATGTAGGCTTGTTTTTTGTAATAACCATGGCATTTTTCTTGCTGCTGCGCTATTATTTAAAGCAGCCCTGGGCTGCAGTAAGTGTTTCTTTTACTGCAGCAACAGTGGTGGCGGTTTTAGACGAATACCACCAGAGTTTTGTGCCCGGGAGAACGGGAAGCCCCGTGGACGTGTTAATTAATCTGGTAGGAGTGGTTTTGGCTTTATGCCTGATTGTACTTTCGTACTTCCTGGCTTCAACACATATAAAAGAAAAAGAGGACAGGCAGCGATAATTGTAACTAAAATTTCGGGAGGGGGAATTCTGTTTGTCCAGGCGCAGTTTAACCGTGGACCTCCATCCCATCTACAACCAGGGAGACAAGATCGATGCCGCCCTGGAAAATGCCATGCGTGAAGCTGAAGAGAAAAAGCTGAAAGAAGTGGAAATTATATGCGGCAAAGGTAGTGGACAGCTTAAAAAACGCGTTCTACGTTTTCTGGACCGGCCTGAAATCCGGGAAAAATATCACCGCCTTAAAAAGGATCCCAAGAATTTTGGGCGGGTGTTTGTTTATTTCTGGTGGAAATAAGAAACAGGAGGTGAAGGGGTGTTATTTAAAACTTTTGGAAATAAAACTGTTAAAGAACTCCGCAAAGATCAGGGTTTAACTGCACAAGAACTGGCCAGGCATATAAAAGTAAACCCGTCACTGGTCAAAAAAGTAGATGATTTCAAGTTTAAAAAAGTGCCTGAACCGTTAAAAAGTAAAATGCAACCGGTTTTACGGGGTAAAAAAATAAACAAACTCCCCTGGTAGCATAAGTTGTCTACAAGTCTCCTCTTCCCAGGGGTTCATCCCAGACGGCATGACCGTCGTCCCAGTATTCTCCCTCTACCAGTAACATAACATTATCTACTTCTTCCAGTTCTGTAATGGTATAGACCAGGGATTGGGTAAAAACAGCAGCACCCAGGGTTCCCGCCGGTTTATCCTTAGCGGTTATAAGTTCGGAGCAGAAATTAACGGTAGCGGTGCCGTTTTCAATTTCACTTTCCATTACACTTAGTGTTTCCGGGGTA
>CAYODA010000014.1:0-20832 GCA_964402625.1 uncultured Syntrophomonadaceae bacterium
TAAACCAACTTTTCTTTCTTTCTCTCACTTCTAACCTCTCACCTCTCACTTCTCATAAGGCTTCTGTTCTTTTCCAACGAACTAAACCTCCACTGCTGGAAGTAATGTGCCGGCGGATTTACTTTCATCTTGCCTGAAAGGCGCTATACTACTTCTTCCGACATGGAAGCCAGGGTCTGCCGTAGCAGATTTTCCAGCACTTCCGGAAGCCCCTGGATACCTACCTGCATAAAGCCCTGAACCACGGCACTCACAGCCTCATCCTTGCTAAAACCGCGACTCATCAGGTATTCCACTACTTCTTCGCTTACCGGGCCTACCGCCGCCTCGTGGGTAAGGTCCGCCTGGGGAGCGCCGTCCACCCATAGTTCGGGCACGGCGTTCATTTCCGAGGTGCTGGAGAGAAGCATGCCTCTGCATTCCAGGTGCGCATGGGCATCATTGCTGCGTGCTTTTAGCCTTCCACGCATCATAACCTGGGAACGATCTGCACTCAGGGCACGGCTGATCGATTCTCCCCGCGTCATCGCCCCATTAAGCTCTATTACCGAGCCCATGTCCAGCTCGGAAGATTCCTGTCCGTAAACAATGGTGTTAAAGCGGGCCCTGGACCGGTCCCCCTCCAGCACACACCTTGGATAAGACTGGATAGATCGCACCGGCTGCAGCAGCAGGTAGTTATTTACGAATGTACCGTCTTCTTCTACTTTTATGCCGGTTCGGGGGCGTACATCAAACTCTTCAGCCCAGTTGTGCACCATGGTAAAAGTAAGGTGAGCGCCTTTCTTCACGAAAAATTCCGAGACTCCCAGGTGAGATCCCTCCTTGATCTCCGGGCTTACAGTACAACCGGTAATAATCTCCGCCCGGGAATCCTCTTCGGCAATAATAATATTGTGCACCCGCTGGGAGGCCCCTGCTTCATCCAGCAGCAGGCAGGATTGGATAGGATGCTCCACACGGGCACCGGGCAGTATACGCATAAAATAGCCACCTTTGCCCCAGAGCTCTACCGCAGCAGTGTATTTATCCATATCCACGGGAACCATGCTCCACCAGTACTCCCACAGCCAGGGATACTCCAGCAGGGCATCCTCTATTTTCATGATTTCCACCTGGCCCTCATAAATACTCTGAACCTTTGAATATATAGCGGAGTCTCCTTTTTGGAAGAAAGTTCCCGACCTTTCTTTTTCCGCGGTACTTAAGCCTGCCAGCAGCGAAGCTTCTTTTAACCGCCTGTCCAGGCTTTTTAGGGATTCCAGCGGCTCTTCCTCTCTCTGTGATATTTCGCTGCCAAGCTCCAGGTCAGAACCGTAAGCCCCTTTTTTATCCATGGCCTTTTCTGCTCTCTGCTTAAACTCATTTCTTTTTTCTTCTATTGAACTGTTTTGCATTCCAGGCACCCCTCGAATCCGTGTTGGTTTACTTCTTCAAATAAATCACGCGGATTACCCGTACAGGCTAAAGAACCCCTTACCAGGACATAGCCACGGTCGGCGTTAAGGTAATCCATGATATGACCGGTATGAGTAATCACCAGCGCAGCCCTCTTCTTTTCCACTTCCTTGCTCGACTTCAGCAGCCTCTTTAACGCTTCCCCTATAATAACAATGTTATCCAGGTCTACCCCCGATTCCGGTTCATCCACCAGCACTACTTTGGGGTCCTGAACCAGAAGCTGAAGCAGCTCGGAGCGCTTCATCTCACCACCGGAAAACTTTTCGTTTACCCCGCGCTCCAGCAGGTAATCACAATTCAGGCTCTTGATCTTTTCTTCCATTCCATCAGTTCCGTGTTTTTCCTCGGTAATACGCAGCAGTTCCTTCAGGGTGATCTCCGGAACCGCCGGTGACTTCTGCAAAGCAATACCCATTCCCGCGCGGGCCCTTTCATCAACACTCATGTTGGTAAGGTCGTTGCCCTCCAGCAAGATTTTACCTTCAACTTCTACTCCGCCCATACCCATTATCGCCTTAAGAAGTGTGGTTTTACCGGAACCGTTGGGACCAAGCAGTATGTGAGTCTCCCCGCGCGGTATCTCCATGTTTATATCTTTGAGAATTGGTTCGCCCTCTACTTTAACCGTTAAATTGCGTAATTCCAGCATCAAACCTTCTCCTCTCTTTTAACCGTTTCTCAATTCCTTAACTCATTATAACCCGCCTGTGCTGCACATCAAAGACCACATTTTACACTTGCACTTACTACACCTACTCTAAAGGAATATTCATGGGCGGGTCGTCTATTAGATCTTTAAGCTTCTGCACGGGAACGGCAAAATTTATATTCTGTACCCCCTCTCCGGTCATAAAAACGGTGCTTATCCCTATTACCCGGCCACGCTCGTCGATCATCGGGCTTCCGCTGCTGGCCGACGACACCGGTGCAGTATGCTGGATAAAATTGCCCCATCCCTCCAGGTAGCGATCATGGTAGCTCACTATGCCGTCCGACATGCTGAATTTCATACCCTCGGGGTTACCTATAACATAAACTTGCTGCCCCGTAGAA
Source organism: uncultured Syntrophomonadaceae bacterium (assembly GCA_964402625.1). Taxonomy (GTDB): domain Bacteria; phylum Bacillota; class Dethiobacteria; order DTU022; family PWGO01; genus PWGO01. Next base: position 2,515 of record CAYODA010000014.1, read on the forward strand.
ATATCTTCAGAATCTCCCAGCGTTACCGTGGGGTGATCCCAGCCCCCTATACTTATAAGAGCCAGGTCCGAGTTTACGCTGTAGTTTACCTTCTCTTCTACTTCGTATGTGCTGCCGTCAAACGTCTCCACAACAATATTTTCTGCACCTTCCACCAGGTGATAATTCGTGGCAATAATTCCGCCGGAATCCACCAGGAAGCCTGATCCATCCTGCTTTTCATCCACCTCTATATGTACCACGGCGGGTGCCACCAGCTCGTAAATGTATTCCGACCCCAACCTGGAGGGACGACCGTAAACCATTTCCTCCAGGGGGTGCTTTACTACCGGGCTCAAGGCCTGCTCTCCACCCAGCAGGGTCACCCGGTTAACCATTTCCCGCCGCTCTTCCAGGTAAAGCCGGGGATCATCATCCAGCCTGTCGGGAGAAGTAAGTAAAATGGGCGCTCCATTCCTGGCTGCCAGGGCCGCGCCGGTAAGCGAATCGGGAAACAGGTCACAGCGGCTGAAATAGTAATGGTTCACATTGGGATAGAATTCAGAAGCAACCGCTACTGAGGTAGATACAAAATCAGTTCCCGCCACCCTGCGGGCACCCGGCAACTCCTCCAGTACTTCTTCCGACACCGAACCGGTATCTCCTACTACCAGAGTGTTCTCTACTTCGTTTTCCTCAATAAAGCTCCGGGTTGCCTCAGGAATTTCGTCCTGGCGCGTCAGTAAAATAGGAATGCCTTCCTGAGCTGCATAAGGCGCAATAACCAGGGCATCCTGAAAGGTAGTCCCCGCGGCAACTACTACCTTGTCGTTGCGCTCCAGTTTTTCTGCTATTTCCACTGCCGTCTCGTAGCGGTTTTCACCTCCAAAGCGCCGCACCTCAAGACCCATGGTCTCTATTTCTTCTTCTATCTCCTCGGAAAGTGCTTCTCCACCTCCTAAAAAAACTGCCTCTTCTGCCGCCAACCGGTTAATCTCCTGCTCCGTCTGGGGATGAAGGCTGTCCCTGGAGGTTAACAGCACAGGAGCATCCAGGCTGTGCGACAGGGAAGTACTGGAAAGGGCATCCGGAAAATCATCGTGTCGGCTGATTAACACGTAATCACTCTGGTTCCATCCGCTCTGACTTATACGCACCGCCGTTTCATAACGGTTTTCCCCGTAAATTCTCTCTACCAGGGAATATTCCGCAGATACCGTGGCTGCCAACAGCACCATTATTACTATTATTAACAATGAAAAAAATAAAAATTTGATTGCTTTGTCAATCACAGGTTTCATGTTTTTCATAACAACTCCTCTTCTATATTTCTAAAAGTGGCTTGCCTGTTATAGATCCCCGTGTTTAATTCTTCGCTGAAAGCAGCTATGATTTATTTTCTTTTCTTTTCTATTTTAAAAAATGATTATCCTGCTTTTGTTAATAATTTGGTATTATTTATTAATTCGCCTGTTTTAATTTGGCTGCTCGATATTTATTTCCGTCTCCGGGAAGGAAGAATCGGAACCGGGTTCGTGCTCAATCTCCCTTTCCGGAGGTGAGAACGCCATAAACCAGCTGCCAAAATCCACCCGGACTACTTTCGTGCCTTTTTCCGGGGTTAGTTCAACGTATTTTATTACCTTATAGCCCGGCCCGTAATACTCTGCCGACCCCCCGTCATCATAGACGGCCCAAGGCACTGCAAAAAAGGGAGAACGATTAAAACCTGCCAGGAGAAAATCAATAACAAAAACCATCAGCCAGGCTATAAATAAAAAAAACAGCCCTTTTTTTATTATTTTTTTCATGTAAGCGCTTCGCCTCCGGTGCGGCAATCAGGTTATACACAACTCTTAACTCATTATAACTCTAAGTATAATTAATTTAAATTGACTCTCAGCCGAAAACAAACAAGACAAACAACAAGCTGAACCCGGGTTGTTACACACAATCCTGGTTTACACTTGAATATTTTTAAGGTTTTACTACACCGTCAACTCTATCCTTACCAGATCCTGAATACTGCCATCCCGGGCGCTTTCCGAATACAGCTCCAGTAGTATCTCTTGCCCGCTTTCTACTTCATCGGGCACCTCCAGGGTCTCTTCAAAATAACCCCAGTTACCCATGCTGCCCGTAGTGAACTTTTTCAACAATTCATTTCCCTGGCTATCCAGCAAACGGTAAACCACCCTGCCCTCAAATACATTGGCCACCCCACTCAGTTCAATTTTACGGTTTTCCAACTTTTGCGGGTCCGGAGAAAACACTTTAATCCGCTCTGACCCGTCCACCGGCGGAAGCAGCACTTCCAGGCCCTGCAGCCTGGGAACGTACTCTTCCGCACCTTCTGCATAAAACTCCACCGGAAGCCTCGACGGCTCTATCTCTTTCAAATCATAAGGATAAGTAGAGACCGATGTTACTGGTTCATTTGGGGCAGGGGCAGTAAACTCCACATAAACTGAGAGCTGATTTTCTTCTTCTACCACATCTTTTATCTCCACTTCATATCCGCCGGTGGGGCGCTTCCCGTAAGTAACCAGCAGATAAAGCGTATCTTCCTCTTCAACTGCCTGGGCCACGTTCATCTCCCGGGAATAATCCACCCACTCATCCAGCTCTACAGGCAGACCGGATTTTTCTACATCATTTTCCAGGTTTTCCCCGTTATCATTTTCCCGGTCATTTGCTTCCCCTTCTTCTTGCCCGTCCTGTTCATTTTCGGAATCCTTGTCTCTTTCTTCGCCGTTTTCTTCTTCCGGCCCGTTCGTGCCTTCTTCGACTACCCCGTTTCCATTCTTTTCTTCAACAGGCGGTTCCGGTTGGCCTGTACAACCTCCTGCAACCAAGCCTAAAACAATTACCCCCACAAGAATTAAATACCTTAATGCCCCCTTGTTCTTTTTCAAACCCTGACCACCTCAGAACTTTCTTTAATTAAATTTTATATTAAAAGCATCACTTAGTTCAAGCTTGATTATAACTGTTATTTTACTCGATATACAGCAATTTGACGAAAAAAATCAGGTATTTTCCACCAAAACCAAATTATCTCATCCCCGACTGATCATACAAACACCGATATCTCATGGTTCCCATGATGCCCTACATGGCTTAAGAGATGTCCTCTCTAAGAAAAGACTCTTTTGGCTTCCACCTGGTTTCATAATTCAAACGCCTGATATAATTAATATAAGCGGATTTTGCTGCTGTTTTTGCTGCTACATTTGAGTTGTTTTGCTCTGGTAATTTTCTACCATAATACTCAAAAATGATACTCGAATATGCTCAGAAATTATTTTCCGACTCACTTCTACACGAAAGTAAAGCCGATGACTAATAGCAGCCACCAGCTTAGAACATTCTCCTGTCTATTTAAAAGTTACTGGAACTTAATTTCTTAACTCGTCCCTTATTTCAATCATGTCTTCATAGACATTTTGTGCGTCATATCCCTGGTCTTCCAGCTGGTCGATGTAGTTTTGGATTACTGGTTCTGCGGCTTCTCTCAGCTCTTCTCTTTCTGCTTCAGTCCACTCGTGCATTTCTATACCTTCTTGCTCCATTATATCGTATCCACGCTGCTCGGCTTCACGATATACTTCGGCACACTGGTGGGACAACTCAAGGCCCATACCGCTCTCTTCAAAAATGTCCTGTACATCCTCGGGAAGGCTTTCCCAGGCATCCGGATTCATAAACATAACCTTTAAAGAATAAAAGTTTTTAAACTGTACTATATATCAAATTTGACTGCTGCTAATCACTCTACTCTACCCCCCACACTAAACAAATCTTCTTTCTTGCTGACGATCTTGTAGACGTTCTCCAGGAAATCGCCTCCCGCATATCCGATTACCAAGGCCAGGCTTAAAGGAATTTCCTCAATCCCCAGGAAAGCAAGCCCCATGTCGTGGGTAACCCAGGCGGAAGCAAAGCCTATCAGCCCGGAAACCAGTACCGTGGCCGAGAAATAATAGGGTCTTATTTCCACATCTTTATAAGACTGCATATACTTTACCAGGCCCATGGCCCCCCTGAACAACCCGCCGATAAAGCCAAACACAAAGAACAACATAATTAAACCTCCTCCTGCTTCATTAAATGTCTTTTGTCTTGTATCCGTGACAATAAAGTAAAAGTCATAGATTAAGTTAGACCCATATACCTGATGCTCAAACCAGGCTCTATCTATCACTTACCTTTTTACATCTATTTCTTTTCATTATATATATTTCTTTAATTTAACTGTTCGAGGAAATTTGACTGTTTCCTTTAAAAATCATTTGATAAAATTTAATGGTTGTCCTACAATTGAGTGGCTGTCTAGTTGGATTTTTAAAGGAACTGGCTTGTTTTCATAGAATTCTTATTTACCGGTTTTAAAGGAGGAGAATTTATCATGGCTGCGTTTCCCCTGAACCTGGAAAGATCTCGTAAAAACCTGTTAACTGCTTTAACCAAGTTAGTACGAATAGATACCAGCAATCCCCCGGGAAACGAAACCGCCGCTGCCCAGTACATAAAGCATGCTTTTCAGAGTGAGGGTATATCCTGTAAGGTGTTGGGACCGGAACCCAAACGCTGTAGCGTGCTGGCCCGCTTGAAAGGAGGAGACGATCCTCCCCTGCTGCTGCTTTCTCACTTGGACGTGGTGCCCGCCAAACCGGAAGAGTGGCAGTGCAATCCTTTCAGCGCTACTGAGGCCGACGGCCGCATTTGGGGCCGCGGTACCATGGACTGCAAGAATGTGACCGCCCTGTGGATGGCATTAATGATAGAATTAAAACGGGAAAACATCCCTTTAAAGAGTGATATAATTTTTGCCGCTACCGCCGACGAAGAGATGGGTGGAGAAAAGGGTATAGAATGGCTGCTGAAGAATCATCCCAATGAGCTAAATGCAGGATTTTGCTTGAACGAGGGCGGGGGGTGGCCCCTGCAGATCAAAAACAAGGAATACCACCTGCTTAACACAGCAGAAAAAGCTATTTGCTGGCTTAAACTTACCACCCACGGAACCTCCGGACACGCTTCCGTGCCTATCCCGGACAACCCTATTCTGCACCTGGCTGATCCCGTAAAGAAAATAGGGGATACCACGCTTCCCCTGCACCTGACACCTACTGCCGGGGCTTTCCTTGATGGCATTGCACAGACCCAGGGCTTTCCCTTTTCTTACCTGATAAAGCTTATAGGCAGCCGCAAGCATTCCGAAACGGTCCTACCCCGGCTAATAGCAGACGAGCACGAAGCAGCTACCGTGCGTGCCATGCTCCGCAATACGGCTACTCCGACCAAACTGGATGCCGGTTACAAAAGCAACGTGATTCCTTCCACCGCTACCGCGGAAATAGACGGTAGAATTTTGCCCGGCCAGACGCCGGAAAACTTTATACAGGAAATAAGAGAAGTAGTTGGAAACGAGGTTGAGATCGAACTTATCCGCTCTGGAACACCAACGGAAACCTCTCCTAATACCAGCATGTCTACTATCATCCGAAACTCTCTGAAAATGTTCCGGGAAGATACCGAAGTAGTGCCTTTTTTACTCCCCGGGGCTACCGACGCCCGCCACCTCCGTTCTCTCGGCATGAGCGTCTACGGTTTTTTCCCCATGCTCCCCGGTGAAGATACCCACCTTGCCCACGGCGTAGACGAAAACATCTCCCTGGAAACCCTGGATTTTGCGCTACAGGTAATGTGGAAAGTCCTGGACGGTTACTGTTTTGCCTGAAGGCCTGCCAGGAGATAATCTACAAAATGGGAACCTGAGCAGTTAATTCAAACAAAGTATTCCACCTTTGCCTGCGGGAAATAAGTCTCTACCATACGGTAAAAGTAATTCCTGGCTTCCTTCCAGGTGTCTGCCGGGTAGAGGTATTTGCCATATCCAAACTGCCCGTATTTAAACCTTCTGTCTTCCGTTTCCATTTTTAGCCCCGTTTGCGGGAAATACCGGCGTATATTATCCCTGGCGCGCAAGGTAAAGCGGTGGGTGATCAATTCAAAAGTAAGAAGAGCGCTTTCCGGTATTTCCCCGGACAGATACTCAAACAGCTGCCGGTAATTTTCTTTCCAGTTTTCTTCTAAAAAGATAGGGGCTATCATCAAGCCGGTGGGATATTGAGCCTGATATACCTGCCGGGCTGCCTCCACCCTTTTTTCCAACGAAGAAGTCCCTTCTTCGTAGCGCTTTATTATATCCGGATGATTAACGCTAAAGCGAATGGTTGTTTTCCCTTTGTGATCCAGGTCAAGGAGAGACTCCACAGCAGAAAACTTGGTTACAAGCCGGAAACCTGCCCGGGAGCAGGAAGAAAAAAATTTTACTGCTTCGCTAACTGCACCGGTAAAAGGCTCCGCAAACATGGGATCAGAGACAGCAGCGCCTTCGAAAACAGTACCACCGGGAGCACCTTTTTCTATATATTTTTGTGCTGCTTCAAAAATTTCTTCCAGGTTTACATAAACTCTCAGGTAGGGGGTTTTGCCCAGGGAAGTGTGAAGGTAACAATAATGGCACCTGCCCGGACATCCCGTCAACAGGGGTAGCTGGTAGTCCGCCGAAGGACGGCATCCCTGGAATTCCAGCGTTCGCCTGATGCCAACCACCAGCGTGTTTTTGGCTTCCAGAAACTTTTCAGTGCCTTCTTTTCCCGGTATCCCGGTAACCCGGTTGTGTGAAGTAGTAAACTTTACCGGGACTCCATGGTCACTAAAATAGTTATACAGTTTTTCTCCCCTCGGGTTAGAGAGTGCTTCTTTTTCAAAATAAACCCGGCTGGGCCAAAATGGATAATTCATTTTTTCACCCCGCCGGTTAGTATGCCCCACTACTTTTATCAGTAGTAAATACTTTTCCGATGCTTCATTTATACTCCTCCGTTTCTTCTGTCACAACTTCCAGGAATTCTGTTATTTTTTTATCCAGGTTCCGGGATATATTAAGAATTTCCTCAGTTACCTTCCCCTCCTTGTAATATTTTTCTTCCATCATTTTTCTAAGATTATCGATTTCAGCCATGAGGTTTTTAATCTTACAGTTACTTAAGGTTCTCATAAACTTCCTCCATTAATCTGGGTGTTTTAAAATATTAAGCTGACAAACCTAAAACCCCGTAAAATAATTTTTTGCCTGTTCACCGCTTTCATAAGTAAAAAAATAATCAAATGGATAATAGCAAACGCAAGCCATGGGAAGCCCGAATATGTTTTCTGAAAGTTGGTTTTCCATTACTTTGAATTTTGCCGGACCAACCTGGTGTAAACCAACTACTACCTGGGACAAGTGCACCAAAGTATGGAAGCCATTGCGCTTTGCCTGCTCACACCACTCTTGCATAACCATGGCAAAAGAATCTTTCTCACAGATACTTTTCTCACATTCATCCATCAAAGTCAGTTTACCGCTTTCCATCAAGTCATCGATATCGTATCCCTTCACCTCCATCTCTTTTAAAAACTTGCTTTCTACGTAGGGTTTTAACCTGAGAGTACACGCAACCCCTTTTAGGGAAAAAATTCTTTTCACTACAGGTAGAACTGAAACCAGAAGGTGCAGCTCCCCGTAATAAATGAAGTAATAATTCTCTCCACTAACATTGGGGAGTCTCTCCAAAAAATCCTTCAGTATCAATTTTTCCATCAATAATTCACCCCTTGGTTTCGCTCCTCACATACAATTCAACACGTTATACCACATTCCTTCACAAATTCAATTTAAAGTAATATTTTATTCGTATTTTCCGACATCACCAGGCATCTACAACTAACAGGAATTTTTAAAAACAGGGTCGAAATATTTATAGAACTTCAACCATAAAAAAAGCCCGTTCATTTTATTTAAACGGGCCCCAACCTTTATATAATGGCTTCCATGCGTTATTCCTTTTTACGCCTGTTACATCTGGAAGGTTAGCAGCTGCTGCAGCTGGAGCTGCAGGTAGTGCAGCCGGCTGCTCCGCCGGAACCCGCGCTTTTCTTTTCTCCGCCGGTTGTTTGAAAAGTTGAAAATACTTTGGGAGATATAGAGGAGCAGCGGGGACAGGGAGCTTCTTTCTGCATGGAGCTTACCAGCTTTTCAAACCGCTGACTGCATTTTTCACAGTAATATTCGTAGAGGGGCATAACTTTAACCTCCTTTATTTCACGGGATTTTTTATTTTCGCATGGGATCCTGCAAGTCCTTTTCCTGGAGCTCTACAAAATTGGTATCTACAATACCATCCAGGCGGCTTACTTCCTGCATAAGTTCACTGGATACGGGATCGTCTACCTGGAGTACCATAACCGCTTCTCCCCCGATAGACTGCCTGCCTACCTGCATGCTGGCTATGTTAATCCCGTTATCCCCCAGCAGGATACCTACTCTACCGATTACCCCGGGCCGGTCAACATAAGTGCACACCAGGATGTATCTAGAAGGAACCACTTCGATGCGGTAATCACCTATCTGCACAATCCTCATGTCTTTTTCCCCAAAAAGGGTGCCGGCTAAAACCTTGCTTTCCCCTTCACCTGTCACGGTCAGGGTTATGAGGTTGGCAAAATTCTCCACGCTGCTGGAGAGGGTTTCTTTTACGTGTATCCCCCTGCTCCCGGCAATGTGGGAAGCATTTACAAAATTAACCTGCTCCCCTGTTATTACCTGTAGCATACCAATAAGGCAGGAAGTAGTCAGCGGTGTTACCGGCTTTTCGGCAATTTCCCCGCTGTAGTGAATCTCTACTTTTTCCACCGCTCCGCCATAGAGCTGCATGTAAAAGCTGCCCATCATTCGCATAAGGGGTAGGAAATGTTCCACCTCGCTCAGCACTTCCGGCAAAAGCGTAGGCACGTTTACCGCCGTAACCACGTGGTCGCCCTGCAGCGCCCGTAAAACCTGATCGGCTACCTGCACCGCCACGTGTACCTGGGCTTCCTCGGTAGAAGCTCCCAGGTGAGGAGTCAAGACCACGTTATCAAGCTCCAGCAGAGGGCTTTCCCTGGGAGGTTCATCCTCAAATACGTCCAGGGCGGCTCCTGCCAGCCTGCCCTCTTTTAGAGCATAATAGAGAGCTTCTTCATTCACCAGTCCACCACGGGCGCAGTTTATCAGGCTGGCGCCGGGTTTTATCATTTCCAGCTCTTTTTCTCCTATGATATGGTACGTTGAAGAAACCAGGGGAAGGTGCAGGCTTATAAAATCCGCTTCTTTAAGGAGTTCTTCCCTGGAAACCAGCTCAACCCCGGTTTTTTGGGCTCTTTCCGGGGAGATATAGGGATCATAAGCCAGCACCTGCATGTTCATGGCGCGGGCCCGGCGGGCCACTTCACTTCCAATCCGTCCCATGCCCAGCAGGCCCATCTTTTTCTGGTGAAGCTCTACGCCGGTAAATAATTTGCGCTCCCATTTTCCTTCTTTTATAGAGCGGTGGGCTGCCGGTATATTTCGCACCAGTGAAGCAAGTAAAGCCATGGTATGCTCGGCGGCAGAAATGGTATTCCCTTCCGGTGCGTTTATAACCATAATTCCTTTTTCGGTAGCCTTGTCCACGTCGATATTATCTACGCCAACCCCGGCCCTGCCAATAACCTTTAGGTTCTTGCCGGCTTCAATTAACGCACTGTTCACCTGAGTGCCGCTGCGCACTATAAGGGCATCGTAATTACTTATTAACCCTAAAAGCTCTTTTTCATCTTTATCAGTAAGCACATCCACCCTGGCTTTTTCCTTCAATAGCTGAAGTCCTTCTTCTGATAGAGGGTCGCTTACCAGGACTCTCACCATTATTACCACCTCCGTCTGGCCTGTCTGGCGCTGTCGCTTTCTTAGACTTATTGTAACAGGATTCAATTGCATATGAAAAGCTTTTCCTTGCTTCTCCTTGCATTTTTGGGATTTTTTTTGGCAGGAAAAAACCTTGAAAGGCAGGCGGTTAGTTTAACGGCATAATTTAAGGTATAATTTAGTTAAAGGAGGGAAACTTTGCATGGATGTCCTTACAATAACCGGCCTGATTGTAGCCTTAATTTTCTTTCTGCTGGGAATACTGGGAACTATAATACCCATGTTGCCGGGCGCTCCTCTTATCTGGACGGGCATGCTACTTTACGGCCTCATCACCGGCTTCGATAACCTCACCCCACCTTTTTTCCTCTTTCAGGCCCTGCTGGCCCTGGCGGTACTTTTAGTAGACCACCTCACCACCCTGTGGGGAACCAGGCGCTTTGGAGGTTCCCGGGCGGGCTTCTGGGGTGCGGTGCTGGGGTTGCTGCTGGGCGCTCTTTTATTCAATCTGGCCGGCCTCCTTCCCGGTACTTTCCTCGGTGCAGTACTGGGAGAGCTAACTACCGGAAAAGGTATAAAGCAGGCTTTTCTTTCAGGAACTGGCGCCGTGCTGGGCTTCCTGGGAGGGCTTCCTTTTAAACTACTGTTGGAAATTATAATGATTGCCTGGTTCTTCCTGTCGATATTTTAACGGGGTTTTTGCAAATCCAAGTTGCAACTCTCCCCGTTCATGAAGTATAATAAGTGTGTAATATTGAATTATTAATAATATTTAATCTTTTTGGAGTGAACTCAGTGCCAGGAAAAAACAGAGCCACCGGGGAAGGAACGGAGCAGCACCTGGATACTCTCTCCCGGGTGACCCCCTTTAACCTTCTTTCCCGGGAAAACCTGGAGAAGATGTACTTACGCTGTGAAATAAAGCATTTTTCACCGGAAAGAGTTATTTTTAAACAGGGAGAAAGTTCTCACCGGGTACTGTACATAGTACTCCAGGGCAAGGTTCAGATATTAACGGAAAACAAACGCGGTGTAATAACAAACACGGAGGAGCGACATCCTACGGAATTTTTCGGGGAAACTGTTTTTCTCACCGGGGAAAGTTACCCCGCCACTGCCATGGCCGCTGATGATCTCACCTGCCTGGTAATCCCTCACCTGGTTTTTGAGGAAGTACTGGCTTCCAACCAGGGGGTTGCCGAAAGCTTCACCCGCATGCTGACCATCCGGCTGAAAAACGTATACCAGCAAATGGGCCGGGAAGACAGTAAAAAAATCCTGTACGACGAACCGCTGCACAAAAGGGTAGTTGAGATAATGATTTCCCCCGTGGCCACCTGCCTGCCCGGGCAGGGCATTAAAAGAACCGCCCAGCAAATGAGCCGGTGGGATGTAAGTTCCGTAGTGGTAACCGCTCCCAACGGCAAACCCGTGGGCATTGTTACGGAAAAAGACCTGGTAACCAAGGTCCTGTCCCGTGAAGAAGACGAAGAAGAGGAAGAACCTCATTTTGTGTTCCAGATCATGAGCCAGGATTTAAAATCGGTTAAAAGCAGCGATTTCGTGTACCAGGCACTTCTTATCATGGTAAAGCACCAGGTCAAACACGTGGTAGTAGAAGAAAAAGGCCAGTTGATGGGGATAATCACCATGAAAGAGCTGGTCAAATCCCGCAACTGGGGCACTCTCTCCGCAGTAAACACCATCGAAGCTCAAAATGATGTAGAATCCCTGGCCGAGAACATAGAAGAGATAGACCAGGTGCAGCAGGCCCTGTTCATGGAACGGGCTTACGCCCGGGAAATTTGCGAAGTGGTAACCGAATTCTACGACCGTGTAACCAGAAAAATCATTAATCTTTCGGAAGAAGAAATGAAGCAGGAAGGGTGGGGCGAACCTCCGGTGGGTTACTCTTTTATTCAGATGGGCAGTGCAGGGCGCAGGGAACAGTATTCCCGCACGGACCAGGATAACGGTATAATTTTTGAAGACACCGGAAGCACGGAAGAAAACCGGCAAAACCAGGAGTATTTTCTGGAACTGGGTAAAAAAGTAGTCAAAGGATTAGAAACATGCGGTTTTAAAAGATGTTTGGGAGGCGTAATGGCGGAAAACTCCACGTGGTGCCGGCATCTCACGGAGTGGATGAACACGGTAAAAGAGTGGGTGGATCACCTGGATCCGACGCATGTTCGCAACATGACTATTTTCCTGGATTTCCGCCGGGTATACGGAAGGCAGGATTTAAGTGAACGCCTGCGGCGGGAAGTCTCCCGGTTATTTCAGGAAAATCCCGGAGTTCTTTACTTCCTGGCCAAAGACGACCTGAACCACCGGGTGCCTTTAAGCATTTTCCGGCAGATAATCACCGGAAAGGACGGCAAGCTAAACCTGAAAACTACTACCAGCGTCCACCTGATAGACTGTATACGAATATTTTCCTTACGGGAAGGATTAAGCGAGACCTCTACCTTTCAGCGCATTCACTATTTACAAAAAAGGAACGTTTTTAACGAGAACTTTTCCGAAGCAATAGAAGAAGCCTTTGAAACCTTGTTAATGCTTCGTATTAATAACTACCTTACCAGGTTACGCCAGGGCCTGGAGCCGGACAATAACATCTATCCATCCCAGTTAAACAAGAAAGAAAAAGCCAAGCTGAAAGAAGCCATGCAGGTAGCATCCCGGCTGCAAACCCTGATTTCTCAAAATATTGTAATGGGCATGTAAAAGCCTGTTTTAAAAATCGAAATAAAATAATACGGGATGGTGAAATACTTTGGATGAAAGGTTCTCTTACCTGCCCGACATAAAACAGATAAACCAGCGGGCTTCTTTAACTTCTGAAGGCGGCAAGTACCAGGAGCTGGTAGAAAAATGGATGGAGCGGGTAGTTTTAAACAACCGCCAGGCGGTGGATGCCGATCCCTGTGCTTCCATCCTGGAATGTATAATTGAACAGATAATACAGGCCAAAAACGAGCAGATATGGAATAAAAAACTAAAAGACGGCGCCTTTGCCGTCTTTGACCTGGAAACCACCGGGTTAAGGCCCTACCAAAAAGACGAGATTATTGCCGTAGGCGCTACGTTTATAGACCGTATGGAAACGGGCAAAATCAATTTTTATCAGCTGGTAAACCCCGGCCGGTCCATACCTCAAAAGGCTACGGAAATTACCGGGATAACGGAAAAGGATGTGGAAGACAAGCCGGAAATAGAAGAAGTGCTAAAAGAATTCATGGAACTGATAGAAGGACGCATCCTGGTTGCACACCACGCCGCCTTTGACCTGGCCTTTATTAACTTGAAGCTAAGCAAACTAACCGGGGGAAGCATTATAATTCCCACGCTGGATACGGCCTTGCTGGCCCGCTGCCTGCTTCCCGAAATAGAAAACTTCTCCCTGGAAAACCTGTGCCAATACTTTAACATTCCTGTAGAAGAACGACACCATGCCCTGGGTGACGCCATTATGACGGCAAAGCTTTTTATTTCCCTGGTTCCCCTGCTGGAAGAAGACCAACGGTTTACCCTTTCCGATATTGCCCAGATGTACTGCAGCATAAACGGACTACCTCACTACCCGCTTATTTTCTAAAATAATGAACAACAGTACACCATAAAAAGGGGTGCCTCCTTTATTTAAGCACCCCCTTTTTATGGCGCGATAACGCGATGATTTGTAATTAAATTTATTAATCTTCTATGTTGTCGTATTCTCCACGGTTTAGTGCATCTCTGACAGCCGACACAATCTTTGAACCTCTAATGGTGGCTGCAGTCATTCCGTCTACTTCTTCCGGCTCCAGCTCCAGGTTTCCGGGCTCTTGCAGATCACTTAATGCAGAAACGTGTTCTCCTTCCAGGTATTCTATAGCTGCCCGATACTGCTCACCCATTCCCTCGATAGTAGCTTCATCAAAAATGTAATCTTCAGGAATGTTTTCCGGGTCTTCGTAGTCAATATCGTCGTACTTCAACTGACGAAAACTAAGGTCACTAAAATGGTCGTCTTCCAGGTAGAATTGTACTGTTACCTGGTTTTCCCCCCGGTCATCGTAAATACCCCGATACCTCGCATTTACGTAACCTTCCTTCTCTTCCGGGTTTGTTGCCGTGGTATTGTTGCCGAAATTTTCTTCGTTTTCAGTTGCTGCTTCCTGGTTAACGTTGTTCTCTTCAGGTTGACATCCCGCGATTACCAGAGCACTCAAGGCAACAAGGCTCATAACAAGTACCAACACCTTTAGTTTCTTCAAAAATCTCGCCCCCCTGATTTAGTATTATTTTGCTCATAATATGAAGTAAATATTGAGCAAGCTTATCCTTATATAGGCTGCGCCAGTTTTATCTTTACTCCATGGCTTCTGCCAGCGCATTCCTGGTTGCTTCAATTATTCCCTGGCTGCTTCCCGTGGCGCCGCTTACCGCGTCAACTTCATCCAGCTGTTGTGCTTCTTTAATCCGGTCGGGAATTTCCGCCTCTGCATCGGCAAAATAGTCGGGTGTTTCATCCTGTTCCACTATTTTTACCTCTTCAATACTCCCTTCTCCGATGGTTACTTCTACTTTTATGACGTCCATCTGCCCGGTACCTTCCCCGGTGTAAGTCCCGGGTTCAACCTCTGCCAGGTTAATTTCTATCTCCTCTTCGTCAAAATAATTACTTGCCGAATAATCCAGAACTCCCTGGATGCCGTTGATCATGGCCTGAGAAGATACAGTGGCCCCGGTGGCGGCATCGGCTTCCTGGGCTACCGGGTCCCCGTAGTGTTTGCCCATAAACTGTTCCTGGAATTCTTCCTCTTCTATGACATCTCCTATCCCCGGGGTTTCCTGGTGCTCAACAACATTTATGCCTTCTACCTGGCCTTCCCCGTCTATCCCCACGTAGTATTTGATATCTCCCTGGTATCCCGTGGTATGGTCTTCCAGAACATAGCCTTGAAACTCGCCTTCCTCGTCAACCACTTCGTAGGAAACGGGATTGTTGCCTTCTGCGGAGACCTTTTCCATATCGGTGGCTCCAGGGAAAAAGTTTTGCGCTGTTTCCATAAGCAGGGCTTCTCCCCTGGATTCAATAACAGGTGAAACCCAGGCATTAACCGCCCCCAGGGTTACCGCCGCAAATACCCCGGTAAAAGTAAGCGTCAAAACCATCCTGACCTTTTCTTTCATGATAAATCCTCCTTTACCCGGCCCTTGCCGGGAAATGTACGAAAATTCTATGAGGAAAAGTATAACTTTCACAAGCTGACATCATAGTAGTGTGTTTCCTCTTTATTTACCATAATAAAACCTGGCCGAAGCCAGGTCTATTGGGAGCTTTGCTGATCTTTTTTTCTACTTTACCCCCATGCATATGGGGGTTTTCCCTACCTTTGCCGCCGAACTGTCACCGCGGCAACATTTCATTCCTGCAGATCCTGCATGTTCACCAGCTTATTTTCAATGGCATAGCGCACCAGTTCATGCCTGCGCTGTACATCCAGCTTATCCATTATATTGGACTTGTGCTTCTCCACAGTCTTGGTGCTAACCGTTATAAGACCGGCTATTTCCTGGTTGGTATATCCCAGACATATATAGCGCAGGACTTCTTTTTCCCTTTCAGTTAAAGGATCCTCGCCGTGTCCCCCCTGATTCCCTCCTTCCTTTCCTTTAATTGTCCCGCTTACTAAAGCCTTCACCATGGAAGGCGGAATAACCATTTCACCTTCCATTACGGAACGTATTGCCGAGATCAGCTCCGTGCTGGCGGCTTCTTTTAACAGGTAGCCGGAAGCGTTGGCTTCCAGTGCTTTTACCAGGTAAGGTTCGTCGTTGTACATGGTTAGAACAATTATCTTTACATAGGGCTGCTTTTCCTTAATATGTTCAGTAGCCTCCAGTCCGTCCATTCCCGGCAGGCTTATGTCCATCAGTACTACGTCAACCTGGTGTTGCTCTAAAGCTTCCAGGGCTTCTTCTGCATTGGCGGTATCCACCACGCTGCCTATATCTTCTTCTTTTTCCAGGAGAGCTTTAAGCCCGGAACGAAAAAGGGTGTGGTCGTCAACCATCATCACGTTAATCTTATTATCAGCCATTTCCCTCACCTTTCTTTTTCTTTTTCCTGCCGCCTTCATCCATGTTCCAGCTGCCTGAATCCAGGGTTTACAAACCTTACCTTACTCTTCTTCCTCTTGGCCCTCTTCCGGCAGGGGCACCTCTACATAAACGGTAGTGCCTTTACCAGAGGCGGAGTCAATTTGAAACGTACCCCCTACCAGCGCCGCCCTTTCCTGCATGGAAGTCAACCCCAGGCTTTTTTGTGTACTCTCCTCCAGGTTGAAGTCTTCCGCATTAAACCCTGCACCGTCATCCGTTATATTAACCGTTAAAAGGTGGGAAAGCGCCTTTACCTGCACATGAACTTTACGGGCACCGGCATGCCGGGAGATATTAGTTAGCGCTTCCTGGACAATGCGGTAAACTGAAGCCTCGATTTCCGAAGGTAGGCGACGGCGCTCCAGGCCTTCAAAGTTCACCTGCAATTCCCAACCGGTGTATTCTTCGTACTTGTTAAGAAAAGATTCCAGTGCCGCCTTCAACCCCAGGTCCGCCAGGGGAGTAGGGGACAGCCGCCAGGCCAGCAGGCGTACCTGCTCCAGGGTCTGCAACAGCAGGTCGCGTAGCTCTTTGGACCTCTGCTGAAACTCGCTGCTGTCCCGGGAACTTTCCAGGAGCTGTAGGGAAATGAGCAGGGTGTTCAAGGCCTGGCCCGTATCATCGTGCAGTTCCCGCGAAATACGGTGGCGCTCTTCTTCCTGGGTGTTAATGATCCTTTTTAAAAGGGAATCTCTTACTTCCCTGGTATGCTTCAGCCGGCGTGTCATGTTATTAAAGGCCTGAGCCAGCTGACTTAATTCATCCCGGGTATTTACCTTCACCTCCTGGGATAGATCTCCCTGGGAAACCGCCTGAACCGAGTTCAACAACGAATTAAGGGGACGCACCGTTGTAGCGGTAGTAAACAGGTAAACCAGGATACTCAAAACAACAAAAGTAGCCGCGGAAATCCCCAGGGTCTGGTACGTTATGGAAGTGAGGGCAGCCTGGATGCTGTAATCCATAACCCCCATCCGCACCTTGACATCCGGTTCCGGAGTTTCAAAAACCGGTACGGCAATATCCCTTAAAACCCCGTCTTCGGCAGAAAATTTTCTCAGGCTGACCCCGGTATTGCCTTCTATATCGTGCTCTATTTCTTTTAGTTCCGGGGGGAAATAATCCTGGAAGGTATGGGCCAGGATATTTCCTTCATGATCCTCAAGAAAAACGTAAACCACATCGTCGTTGTTTTCCAGCGTTTCGTAAGCCAGTTCGTTAAGTTCAAAAATGTTGTTGGTAAGAACCGGTTCTACACTTCGTGCCGCCTGGTTTTGGGCCAGCGACATACCCTTGCGGTCCAGCTGTTCTTCCATGGTTTGCTGCAGCGTAGTATGGGTATAGATTACCGTTACCAGGGTGAAAATTAAAGTAACTCCTAAAATAATTCCAATAACCCTGGTGCGTATCCCCGGCTGTATATATTTAAACCTGTTAATGTTTAATCTTTCTCTCGATATATTCAAACCCAAAATCAGTCCTTTTCCCCCTCCGGTTTCAAGGTCTCGGTATCCATCTCAAAAGGAACTTCTTCAGGCGGATGAAAGCGGGTAATTCTCAATTCAGAGAGGGCTTCTTCGCCGATAGAATCCCGGTGCATGGAAAGAAGCGCCTCCCTTAGCTCTTCCCGGGTTTCCCCGGGTAGTTCCCCTCCAGCCACCATGGGAATGTATCCCACTGCATTTGAAGATTCTACTACCTGCAGCTTTTCCCGTAGCTCCGGGTTGCTTTCCAGCATATAGTAGTACACCAGGTTGTTAACCGCTCCTGCTTCGATCCAACCTTCCGAGACGGCAGTAACCGAGTTATCGGGATGGTAGCTGTAAAAGTACTGGGAGAAAAAAGCATCCGGTGTAGTATCCATTTCGGAAAGAAGTTTCAAGACATAACCGCTCCCCGAATACGAGATGGGATCGGTAAACACGAAATCCCGGTTTCGTAGATCCTCTATTCCTTCCACCTGGTTTTCCGATGAAGTTATGATATAAGAACGGTATTCCTTTTCTCCATTTATACCGGATACAGCCAGCAGTTCCAGGTCTTGACCACCCTCCTTTAGTTCCACATAGCAAGAAGGGCTCAACAACGCCACATCCACCAGGTTCTGCTCCATCAGCTGCAGCACCTCGCCGTGGGAGGACCGCAAGACCAGCTCCACCGGACGTTCCAATTTCTCACTTAAATATGAAACAAGCTGCCGGTAATTCTCCCTGGTGCGGGGAGAAGAGAGTACCGGTCCAATTGAGACGCGCAGGTACGTTTCTTCGTCGTTAAACGAGGGTTGCTCCTCCGGTTCATAATGGGGTGTAGGTGCGGTGCTCACGTCCTCCCCTTCCGGAGGCTTCAGACTTATCTCCGGGTGGTCCTGCCGGCAAGAGGTAAAACCCAGCATTATAAGCAAGGATATC
>CAYODA010000015.1:0-19779 GCA_964402625.1 uncultured Syntrophomonadaceae bacterium
CTCTTTAATAAATTCATTAAAAACGTACCTTTCAATCAACTTCTGCGCGGATGTATAAGGATCGCTGTTTCTCTCCACTATGGTGTCAATTTCCACGGAAAAATCGATTTCTTTGTTTATTATATCCCAGGCCTTTTTTTTCAAAAGGTATTCCACCTGCTCTTCCAGCTCTCTATGTATTCTATCCCTGCGTATTTCTTCGATATAGCCGTTTTCATGAAGATGCTTCTTATGTTTTTCTATGGATTCTTTTAACTCTTTCATTCCCTCTCCCTTAAAGCCGGTGGTTTTAATCACCGGGGGCCTCCATTCCCTGCTGTCTCCCAGGTCCAGCATGGCTTCCAGCTCCGTGCAGGTCCTATCCGTGCCGGGTAAATCCGATTTGTTAACTACGAAAATGTCGGCAATCTCCATTACTCCTGCTTTTATGGTCTGAACGCTGTCGCCACCGGCGGGAGTTAAAACCAGAACGGTGGTGTCCGCGTAACGGGCTATATCCACTTCGGACTGCCCCACTCCTACTGTTTCCAAAATTATAAGATCTTTGCCATAAGCCTCCAGGACCTTGGTTGCTTCGCGGGTAGCCTTGGAAAGCCCGCCCAGGGTACCCCGCGTACCCATACTCCTTATAAATACCTCTTTATCCAGGGTGTGTTCCTGCATCCTGATACGATCGCCCAGGAGGGCTCCTCCCGTGAATGGACTGCTGGGATCAACGGCCAAAACGCCAACACTCATGCCTTCCTGCCTGACCATGCTAATTAACCGGTCTACCAGGGTGCTTTTACCTGAGCCCGGTGAACCGGTAAAACCTACAATAAAAGAAGGTTTTATATGCGGGTATATTTCTTTTAATATACTGTACTTTTGAGGATCTTCGTTTTCGATAAGGGAAATGCTCCTGGCCAGGGCCCTGCGGTCTCCCCCCAGGAGTTTAGAGGCGATATTATCCAAGTCCAGAGCACCACCTTGTTTTTTTCACCGGGGTTGGTATTAGTAATCAGGCTGCCGACGCTTGCTGCGGCGGCAGCCTTTAGAAACCGAATCTTATTATATTCTATAGTAAAAGGAAGGTTAGTTCAATATTCTATTCCGCGGCGTGACTGTATACCCTGCTGAAAATGATGCTTGATCTCTTTTACTTCGCTCACCAGGTCGGCCGCATTAATCAGTTCTTCTGGCGCTTCTCTGCCGGTAACGATTATGTCACATTTATATTTCCCCGGGTTTAGCCGGGGCAGCACTTCTTCCAGGGAAAGTAAACCGTAGCTCAGTGCAATATTTAATTCATCCAGAATTACCAGCTGGTATTTTCCGCTTTCCAGAGCCTGGCAGGCACGGTTCCACCCTTCTTGGGCCATTTTAACATCTACCGGGTCGGGTTCACCTCTTTTGACAAAGGTATCTCTTCCGGCTTTCTCTACGTCCAACCCGGGTAGCTTCTGTGCCGCCAGGAATTCACCGTAATCTCTGCCTTTAAGAAAGTGAATCATGTACACCCGGGAGCCGTGACCCAGCGCTCTTAGTGCCTGTCCTGCTGCCGCCGTGGTTTTCCCTTTTCCGGGACCGGTATAGATCATTAACAGGTATTTGCTGCTTTGGTTTTGCGACCGGCTCATGGATACTATCCTTTCAGCAGGTTACGCGCAATAACCAGCTTTTGAATCTCTGAAGTGCCTTCGTAGATCTGTGTAATTTTGGCGTCTCGCATATAACGTTCTACCGGGTACTCTTTAGTATAACCGTAGCCACCAAAAACCTGCACCATATTGGTGGTAATTTCCATGGACACTTCCGCCGCGTAGAGTTTGGCCATGGAAGAATACATGCTGTAAGGCATTCCCTGCTCTTTTAAGTAGGCCGCCTTAAGTGTAAGCAGGCGGGCGGCTTCTATCTTGGTAGCAGCTTCGGCCAGCATAAATGAAACCGCCTGGAACCTGGAGATGGACTGGCCGAATTGCTCTCTCTGTTTGGAATACTCCACGGCTGCATCCAGTGCCCCCTGGGCTATTCCCACGGACTGTGCAGCTACTCCTACTCTTCCCCCGTCCAGTACGCTCAAGGCTATTTTCATGCCGTCTCCTTCTTTGCCCAGGAGGTTTTCAGCGGGAATACGGCAATCTTCGAATACCAGCTCCATGGTGGCCGACGAGCGGATCCCCATCTTCTTCTCTTTTTTTCCGAAAGAAAAGCCGGGTGTATCCTTTTCCACTATAAAAGCGCTTACTCCCTTGGCCTTGTCTTCCGGATCGGTAACGGCAAATACCACATATATTTCCGCATACCCCGCGTTGGAGATAAATATTTTGTTACCGTTCAGCACGTACTCGTCACCTTCTCGCCGTGCCGATGTTTTTTGGGCAGCGGCATCACTGCCCGCCGACTCTTCGGTAAGGCCAAAAGCACCCAGTTTTTCTCCCAGGCACAAGGGTTTTAAAAATTTCTGTTTCTGTTCTTCCGTGCCATAGTTGTAGATGGGCCAGCTGGCCAAGGAAATGTGGGCCGAAAGAGTAGTGCCCAGGGAGGCGTCTACGCGGGATATCTCTTCTGCGGCGATGGCATAACTTATGTAGTCCGATTCCGCTCCTCCGTACTCTTCTGGAAATGGCAGGCCTGTCACCTCCAGCTCGGCCAGTTTGTCGAAAAGCTCCCTGGAAAACTCTTCGTTTTCGTCTCTTTCTGTAGCCCCTGGTGCCACTTCGTTCTCAGCAAAATCACGGATCATTTTGCGCATCATTTCTTGCTCTTCAGTCAATTGAAATTCCATTCACCCAACCTCCTTGTTTTTAGAAAAATCTTTTATATAATATTCTTCAAATCAAGGAGGAATCCCTTTTCAATTGAGAGCCTTATTTGCTATATCCCTGCGATAGTAACACCCTTCAAAATTTATCTCTTCTATGGCCCGGTAAACCCGGTTTATAGCCTCCTTTAAGCCGGGATGCCAGGCGGTAACTCCCAGCACCCTTCCCCCGCTGGTTACGGTTTTACCGTTTTCAAGTTTTGTCCCGGCGTGAAATATTGCCACGTTTTCACGGCTTTCCAGGTTGTCCAGGCCGGTTATTTCTTTGCCTTTTTCGTAGGGCCCGGGGTAACCCGAGGAAGCTAAAACCACACATACCGAAGCGTCTTTCTTGATGGCCAGCTCTCCCTCAAGTTTACCTTTTGCGGCACTGTGCAAGAGAGGAACCACATCGGAATCCAGCCGCGGCAAAATGGCCTGGGCTTCCGGATCTCCCAGGCGGACGTTGAATTCCAGGACGTTGATTTCATTTTTGTTTATCATAAGACCGGCGTAAATAATCCCCCGGTAATCGAGACCCCTTTTCTTCATTTCTTTTAAAAGGGGTTTAAAAACTTTTTCTTTAACCAGGTCAACTTTTTCCCCGGAAATAACAGGGGCCGGCGAATATGCCCCCATTCCCCCGGTGTTGGGACCGGTATCCCCTTCACCTACGGGTTTGTGGTCCTGGGCCGGCGGCATGACTAAAAGCTGGTCGCCGTCGGTCAAGGCCAGGAGAGAAGCTTCTTCTCCTTCCAGTTTTTCTTCCAGCACCACCTGTTCCCCGGCATTGCCAAATTCTTCATCTATCATCAGTCTTTTTAGTCCTTTTTCGGCTTCATCCAGGCTTCGCGGGACCAGGACACCTTTTCCTGCCGCCAGACCGTCCGCCTTTATTACTGGAAGTGATGCTGCATTCCGCAGGTGCCTTACTGCTTCGTCGTAATGGTAAAATATTTTAAAAGGAGAAGTAGGTATACCACAGTTTTCCATGAACTGCTTGGCCCATATTTTACTGCCTTCCAGCCGGGAGGCTTCTTTTTCCGGACCGAGTATGCATAGCCCCTTGTTGCGAAAAACATCTACAATGCCTTCCACCAGGGGGTCTTCTGGACCTACCAGGGTCAGGTCCACTTCTTGGTTTTGGGCTATCAGGGCCAGCTCTTCTACATCTCCTTTTTCCGGTTCTATACAGCGGGCCAGTCCTGAAATTCCAGCGTTCCCTGGAACACAAATTATCTCTTCCACCAGGGGGCTCTGGGCTATTTTCCAGGCTAAAGCGTGTTCCCTTCCTCCACCTCCTACTATCATAATACGCATGAGGCTGTTCTCCTCCTTTTGCTATCGTGTTAATTAATGTTGGAAATAGCGCCTCCCGGTAAATACCATGGTTATACCGTGTTGGTTGCACACTTCAATAGATTCCTTGTCTTTCATAGAGCCTCCGGGCTGAACAATTGCTTTTATGCCAGCCTTGGCTGCTACTTCCGCTGTGTCCGGGAAGGGGAAGAAGGCATCGGAGGCCATTACCGCACCTTTTGCTTTTTCTCCCGCCTGGTTAAGCGCAATCCTGGCTGAATTTACCCGGTTCATCTGACCCGCCCCAACTCCCAGGGTTTGTCCGCTGGAAACCACAACTATGGCGTTTGATTTGACGTGTTTGACTACCTTTAAAGCAAAGGTGAGGTCTTCTAATTGTTTCGAGTCTGGCTTTGCTTGGGTTACCACATCACCTGTTTCAGCCCGGACGGGTTCGTTATCCACCTCCTGTATGAGGAGGCCACCGGATGTCTTTTTGAAATCCCATTTCATTTCCGAAGAATCGTCTATCGGTATGGTCAACAGCCTTATATCCGGCTTGTTTTCCAGTATTTTTAAGGCCTCTGGATGAAAAGAAGGGGCGGCAA
Source organism: uncultured Syntrophomonadaceae bacterium (assembly GCA_964402625.1). GTDB lineage: Bacteria > Bacillota > Dethiobacteria > DTU022 > PWGO01 > PWGO01. Next base: position 4,690 of record CAYODA010000015.1, read on the forward strand.
TAACTTCCAGGAATATTCTGTTCATCTCTTCCGCAGTGGAAGGATCTACTTCGCGATTGACGGCTACTATGCCCCCGAATATAGAAACAGGGTCCGAATCGTACGCCTTGCTGTAAGCTTCTTTTACCGAATCGGCTACCCCCACCCCACAGGGGTTGGTATGTTTTACAGCCACTACGGCGGTTTCCTTGAATTCTTTTACCAGCTCCCAGGCAGCATTCAAATCGTTTATATTATTGAAAGAAAGTTCCTTGCCCTGCCACTGCCGGTAATTGGAAAGGTCACCTTCTTTTGCGTCGATATCACGGTAATATGCTGCTTTTTGCTGGGGGTTTTCCCCGTACCTCAAGTGCTGCACCCGGCGGTACGGTAAAACCACCTGCGCGGGGAAAGCGTCTTCTTCTCCGCTTTGCTGGTTCAGGTAGGAAGCGATAAAAGAATCGTATTCCGCAGTATGGGCAAAAGCTTCCACCGCCAGCTGGTAGCGCAGATCTTCACTTAATTCCCCGTCTTCATCCAGCTCTTCCATTATACTCCCGTAACGTTCCGGGTTTACTACCACGATAACCCCGTGGTAATTCTTGGCGGCTGCCCGGATCATGGTAGGTCCGCCTATATCAATATTTTCAAGAGCTTCTTCTCGTGTCACATCCGGGCGACTGACTACCTCTTTAAAAGGATAGAGATTTACTACCACCATGTCCAAGGGATTAATGCCGTGGCTATTTAGCTCCTGCAGGTGGCTTTCCTTTTCTCTCCTGGCAAGTATCCCGCCGTGAACGTAAGGATGGAGAGTTTTCACCCTTCCTTCCAGGATTTCCGGGAAACCTGTAATTTCTTCAACACCGGTTACGGGAAGCCCCGATTCTTTCAGCAGGCGGGCGGTTCCCCCGGTTGATACTATTTCCCAGTTTCTTTCCACCAGCAGATGGGCAAACTCCACTACTCCATCTTTGTTGTAAACGCTTATCAGGGCTCTTTTAGTCATAAAGGTAACACCTTCTCCCTTTAACTTTTATTTTTTCCCGACAAAACAAGTCTACCGCGCGGGGATAACACCGGTATTCAGCCGCGTGAATCCTCTGGTGCAGAGCAGCCTCATCATCATTCTGCAGTACCGGAACAGCTTCCTGCAGGATGACCGGGCCGGTGTCCACCCCTTCGTCTACAAAGTGAACCGTGCATCCGGTTACCTTAACCCCGTATTCCAGGGCTTTTTTTACCGCGTTCTGGCCTGGCAGTGCTGGAAGCAAAGAGGGGTGGATGTTCATAATTTTCTCCTGGAAAGCGTTAATGAAATAAGGGGATAATACCTTCATAAATCCGGCCAGCACCACCAGCTCTACTTTTTCTTTCTGGAGGGCCTCCACCATATCTCTTTCCATCTCTTCTCGGGAAGCGTAGCTGCTTCTTTGAAAACAGATTCCCGGGATTCCTTTTTTTTCAGCGCGCTCCAGAGCCCCGGCTCCCGGATTATCGCTAATAACCAGGCTTACCCGTGCCGCCACCTCGTTTCTTTCAATAGCTTCAATTATAGCCTGCAAATTGGTCCCGTTACCGGAAGCCAAAACTCCCACGTTTTTCATGGTAAAACCTCCGGTTTATAATATATGTAAGTACAGAGCTAAACTGCATATACCACATCCGTTATTAAAAATTATTTTATAAATACTTCTGCACTTTTCCCAGTTTTACCTTTTTCAATTTCACCTATAACCCGGCTGCTTAAATTCTTATCCTTCAGCTCTTTAATTAAATCCCCGGCTTCACTACTTTTACAGACTAATATATAACCAATTCCCATGTTAAAAACGTTAAACATCTCTTTAGTTTCCACATTTCCTTTTTTCTGAAGGTAAGTAAAAACTTCCGGCACACTCCACCTGGTGCTGTCAATAATAGCATTTAGCCCTTTTGGCAGCACCCGGTCTATGTTTCCGGGCATGCCTCCTCCGGTTATATGCGCCATCCCTTTAATATCGAACTTATCAAGCAGAGAAAGGACCTGTTTTACGTATATTTGGGTTGGTTTAAGCAGTTCATCTCCCAGGGTTACCCCGGTTTCCGGGAGAAGTTCTTTTAAGGAAAGTTTCCTGCTGTCAATTATTTTCCTAACCAGGGAAAAACCGTTGCTGTGGACCCCGTTAGAAAAGATACCTATGATACTATCTCCTTCCTCTACCCGTGAACCGTCTATGATATGTTTTTTTTCAACTACTCCCACGGCAAAGCCTGCCATTTCGTACTCTCCCGGGGGGTAAAAACCGGGCATTTCGGCCGTTTCTCCCCCTAAAAGCGCACAACCCGCTTTTTTACACCCTTCGGCAATACCCCGGACAATTTCCTTGACCCGGGAGCTTTCCATTTCCCCCACAGCAAGGTAATCCAGGAAAAAGAGCGGTTCTGCTCCCTGCACCAGCAGGTCATTAACACACATGGCCACACAGTCTTCTCCTATGGTATCGTGCTTGTTTAAAGAAAAAGCCAGCTTGAGTTTGGTGCCAACCCCGTCAGTACCGGAGACCAGCACCGGCTCTGAATATTTTTCCCGGTCGAAGGAAAACATGCCGCTAAAACCGCCGATATCCTGCATTACTTCGGAACGGTACGTACTGCGGGCCAGCTCTTTTATGGCTTCCACCGATTCATCGGCGGCTTCCAGGTCTACGCCTGAATCACGGTAATTCAAATGATCATCCAAGGAATCTCACCTTTCATTTCCTGGGTTTTTTAAATAAACCTTCAACTAAGAAAAAGGTGTTAGAGCCGCGGGACTCTAACACCTTTTTGATTATGCTTCTGTCCACGATTTAAAACAGCGGGTAGAAAACCAGGGCCACTATACTCATCAACTTGATAAGTATGTTTAAGGAGGGCCCTGAAGTATCTTTAAAGGGATCGCCTACCGTGTCACCTACTACTGCAGCCTTGTGGGCTTCGCTTCCTTTGCCGCCATAAGCCCCGGCTTCAATGTACTTCTTGGCGTTATCCCAGGCACCGCCGGCGTTAGCCATGCTAATTGCCTGTAGAACACCGGTAACCAGTGCTCCAGCCAGGAGGCCTCCCAGGGCCTCGGGGCCCAGGGTTAACCCTACAAGCAGCGGGACAACTATAGCCAGAAGGCCTGGTATTATCATCTGTTTTAGTGCCGCCTTGGTGCTGATATCCACGCAGCGGGCGTATTCGGGCTTGTTTTCCCTTTCCATGATACCGGGAATTTCTTTAAACTGGCGCCTGATCTCTTCTATCAGTTCATAAGCGGCGTTACCCACCGCTTCCATGGTACGGGAAGTAAAGAAGAAAGTCAGCACACCACCGATAAACAAGCCGGCTATAACTGTCGGGTCGGTGATATTAATTGCTTCAAGCCCTGCCGTCATGGTGTATGCTGTAAAGAGTGCCAGAGCAGTAAGCGCTGCCGAACCAATGGCAAATCCTTTTCCTATCGCCGCGGTAGTATTACCCAGAGAGTCCAGCTCATCAGTGGTATCCCTGACATGCTCCTCCAGCTCGGCCATTTCGGCGATACCGCCGGCATTGTCGGCAACCGGGCCGTATGCATCCACGGCTACTGTCATGCCGACTGTAGAGAGCATACCTACTGCTGCCAGGGCAATACCGTAAACTCCTCCATAAGGAGTTGCTTCCACTACATGATAGGAAACCAGAATAGCAGCCACGATGAAAATGATAGGCAGCACGGTACTCTTCATTCCCACCGAATATCCACTGATAATGTTAGTAGCGGGTCCCGTCTGTGAAGACCGGGCTATTTCTTTTACGGGGGTAAAGTGGTCCGAGGTATAATATTCCGTTAGCCTGCCTATGGCAAATCCGGCTATCAGCCCTGCCAGGATAGCATAAAAAGGCCCTATCTCACCAAGCAGCTGTGTGGTTAAAAAGTAAGAAGCAATCAAAACCAGCAGATAGCTTATATTGGTTCCCTTCTCCAAAACTGCGCCCAACCTGGCGCCTTCTTTTGCCCTTACAAAGAAAAATCCAATAATGGAAGATATAATACCTGCCGCAGCTATTAAAAGGGGAAGAATGATTTCCTCGCTCAACTCTCCTCCGGCAATATTCAGGGTTGCTACGGCAATAGTCATGGTGGCTATCATGGAACCCACGTAGGATTCAAAGAGGTCGGCTCCCATACCGGCAACATCACCCACGTTGTCACCCACGTTATCGGCAATAGCGCCTGCGTTCCGGGGATCGTCTTCGGGGATACCTTCTTCCACTTTGCCAACCAGGTCCGCCCCTACGTCCGCAGCTTTGGTGTATATACCTCCGCCCACACGGGCAAACAAGGCTATGGAACTGGCTCCCAGGGCGTACCCGTTTACTATTTGAGGTTCACGGAAAATCAACAGTAAAATACCAACACCCAGCAACCCCAGTCCAGCAACCATCATTCCCATTACCGTTCCACTGGAGAAAGCAATTCTCAGTGCGGGGTTAATACCCCTTTGTGCAGCGGAAGCGGTGCGCACATTGGAAAGAGTAGCAACCCGCATACCGGTATAGCCGGCAGTACCTGAAAATAAAGCTCCTACCAGGAAACATACGGCAACATAATTGTTCAGCGGAGTTGCAATAATTACAATAGTAACTACTACTACAAAAATAATTAAATAAGTATACTCCCTTTTTAAAAACGCCATGGCTCCTTCCCGCACCGCTTGAGATATCTCATTCATAAGCGGGTTTCCCGTCTCTTCTCCGGAAATTTTAAACCAGAGGAAAACGGCAAAAATCAGGCCTATTACGGCGCTTGCCGGAGCCAATAAAACTAGTTGATCCATGATGTATTCCTCCTTTTCTACTATAATTTAACTACTGCATAGGCTCATTATAACTTCATCCACCTCTTTTATGCAACTTATATTAAGGAAATTTATTGTTTTTGGTCATTCTTCAACCACGCTACCGCAGGGATATCTGCCGTTAAAACAAGCCAGGCACATGTTTTCTCCCCGAATGCCTATAGCATTTAACATGCTTTCCACACTCAGGTAACCCAAAGAGTCAGCCCCAATATATCGGCATATTTCATCTTTTCCCATCTGATTCCCGATAAGTTCCTTGCGGGTAGGGGTATTAATCCCGTAGTAACAGGGAGATATAACCGGGGGAGAGCTGATCCTCATGTGAACTTCTTTAGCTCCGGCATTGCGTAGCATCCGGATTAGCCTTACGCTGGTGGTCCCTCTGACGATTGAATCGTCGATAATAACCACCCGCTGGTTGTCTACTATTTTGGTTACCGGATTAAGTTTCAAGCCTACTCCCAGCTTCCTCGTTTCAGGAGAGGGCTGTATAAAAGTTCTGCCTATATAACGGTTTTTTATTAAACCCATCTCATAGGGAAGATCTGAGGCCTCGGCAAAGCCGGTTGCCGCAGATATGCTGGAATCAGGGACGCCGGTTACAAAATCAGCCTCCACCGGGCTGTCCTGGGCAAGCACTTTACCCAGTTCTTTGCGTACCAGGTGAACGTTTTTACCACAGAGGTTGCTGTCCGGGCGAGCGAAATATATAAATTCAAAAACGCAGAGGGCCGACCCGGCGGGGGAAAACTGGTAACTGGTAACCCCTTCTTTGGTGATTACCACCATTTCTCCCGGTTCAACATCTCTGACAAACTCGGCACCCAGGGTGTCAAAAGCACACGTTTCCGAAGCAACCATGTAATTGTTTCCGTTGATTGCGCCCAGCGAAAGAGGCCTTATACCCAGGGGATCCCTTATACCTATAACCATATTTTGTGCCAGAATAACATAAGCAAAGCCGCCTTTCAGGCGCGGAAGTACGTTTTTAAGGGAATCTATCAGTTCATAGCTTCCTTCCCGGGCCACCAGGTGTGCCAGGAGTTCGCTGTCAGTAGTAGTTTGGAATATGGAACCCTGCTGCTCCAGCTCTTCTTTCAGCTCCCGGTTATTAGTAATGTTCCCGTTGTGGCTAACGGCTATCTCCCCGTGCTTATACTTTAGATAAAGCGGCTGAGAGTTTTCAGGTCGGCTTCCTTCCGGGCCGTAAGAATAGCGGACATGCCCTGACACCAGTCTCCCCTTTTTGTTTTCCAGCAGGGATAAGTCGGAGAATACTTCAGAAACCAGCCCCTGTCCTTTTTGAACCCAAATACCATCTCCTCCGCTCAAGGCAATACCCGCGCTTTCCTGTCCTCTGTGTTGCAGGGCGTAAAGGGCAAAACATGCCATTTGAGCCGCGTCATTTCCGTTTTCTAAAACTCCTCCAAACACTCCACATTCTTCTTCTATGCGGTCGCCTGTATAATGCTCTGTTGAATTGCACCACATTTATAAATCCCTCCAGGTTTTATTCGATGCCGCTGTCCTTCTGCAACTATTGTCCACCCTTGCCAGGAATTATTTGAGATCATGAATTGTTAATTTACCTGCCTCTACTCAGAAAATTATTCCATGTCTTTTAAATATTCCAGGTAACCTTTTTCCTGCAGCAGGTCATTTTTTTTATCCACGCTTTCCGATAGCTTTTGGCGGTACTGTTTTAATTCCTGAGCCAGGTTTTCGTCGGAAAGGGACAAAAACTGCACGGCCAGCAGCCCTGCATTATAAGCCCCATTAACTGCTACCGTAGCTACCGGTATACCACGAGGCATCTGAACTATAGAATGGAGGGAATCAGCGCCCCCGGAAAATGAGGTCCTCATCGGCACACCTATAACCGGAAGGGTGGTATAAGAAGCTATAACACCCGGCAGGTGGGCGGCACCTCCTGCCCCGGCTATAATAACCTTGACACCGTTTTGTTCAGCTTCCGCGGCCAGGCTGGAAGTCTTCCGGGGCTGACGGTGTGCGCTACATACATTGATGGAGTAGCTTACGTTAAACTCTTCCAGGGCTACAGCACTTTCCTTCATTACAGAGAGGTCGGAATCACTTCCCATAACAATAAGTACCTGTTTTTCATGACTCAATTACACCACAACCTCCTTTTATTTCTTTATAACACCTTGATTACTTATCATAAAAAAAGATATGGAGGTACTCCATATCCCGCCTTAACAACCTGAGATACAACTTTGTTTAACCATATCAACACAAGCCCCTTTATTTAGATTGCCGGGTAAGTTCATCAGTTAATCTTTTTCCTGCTCTAATCATTATATAAAAACAAACGTATATAAGCAAGTTAAATACAAATACATCAAAGAACTTCCGCATTGCAAAAAATACCTTCTATTCCCACTCTATAGTGGAAGGTGGCTTGGAAGTAACGTCGTAAGCAACGCGGTTTACCTGGGGAATCTCTTCCACCAGGCGCTGAGAAAGCCTGTCTAGAAATTCCCGGGAAAATAAATACCACTCCGCGGTCATGGCGTCTCTGCTGGTAACTGCCCGTATAATAACAGGGTAAGCGTAAGTCCTCCGGTCGCCGCTAATGCCCACGGATTTCATTTCAGGTAGGACGGCAAACGCCTGCCACAGGTAATAGTAAAGACCTTCTTTTTTCACTTCTTCCTCTACTATGGCATTGGCCTGGCGGGTGATTTCCAGCCTTTCCTGGGTCACCTCGCCCAGGACCCTTACAGCCAGCCCCGGGCCGGGAAAAGGATGCCTCCAAACCATTTCGTGCGGAAGCTCCAGGGCCTTTCCTACTTTTCTAACTTCGTCTTTAAACAGCTCCTTAACCGGTTCTATTAGTTTTAAATTCATGTTTTCAGGTAGCCCTCCCACGTTATGGTGGGATTTAATAGTGTGCCCCGAGGGAGAGATGCTTTCAATTATATCGGGATAAATGGTGCCCTGGACCAGGTACCGGACATTATCCAGTTTTCGTGCCTCCCTTTCAAAAACGTCAATAAAATGATTACCTATGATTTTCCTTTTTTCTTCAGGAGAGCTAACTCCTTTCAGCCTTTCCAAAAACTCATCGGAAGCATCTACAGATACCAGGTTCAAGTCAAATTTATCCCTGAAAGTACTTATTACTTCTTCTGCCTCTCCCTGGCGCAGCAGGCCGTGATCTACAAATATACAAGTTAACCTTTTCCCTATGGCACGGTGAACCAGCAGCGCAGAGACGGCTGAATCTATGCCTCCACTAAGCCCACATACAGCTTGCTCATTATCACCCACGGTATTGCTTATCTCTTCCACGGTTTGCTCTACTAAAGAAGAAGGATTCCAGTTGGAAACCAGCCCGGAAGCTTTAAACAGAAAGAAATCCACTATCCTATCCAGGATTTCTTCGGTAGGCAGAAAAGAGTACACCCAGTACTTCCTGTCCGGAGAAGAGGCAGCCACCGGGGTTCCCCCTACAGAAGTAGCCAGCACCTCCCAGTTTTCGGGAAGCCCGAAACGGTACGGCAAAACCCATGAAGAGCTAAAGCCGGATGAAGATGCCCCCCATATATCAAAAACGGCGGTTGGATTAATCTTTTCCTCAAAGGCATTCTCAGCAGTATCATATCCCTCTGCCTCTCCGGCAATATCCCCGGAAAGAGACTCTATCAAGGGGATGATCCCGTAGCCTATACCCATAACTGGCCTGCCACTCCCGGTTATAGCTTCCATATCAGGTAGTTCTGTTATTTCCCGCTTAACGGTTTCCGGGCCCCCACACAGTATTACTGCCGAGGCTTTTTTGTTTTTAATCTCTTCCCGGTTAGCACCGCAGGGTAAAATTTCACTATACACCCCTTTTTCCCGTACTTTTCGGGCAACATGCTGGGTTAGCTTACCTCCCATGTCCATTACCAGAACTCTGGAAATTCTCGATCCCCCCTTGAGTGACACCATATATTTAAAATTTATTATTTTATTATAAACCTTTTTAAGCCAGGTGTCACTACTCGAAAAACACGTTATGCTTTCTTGTACCGGGTTGTTGTTTTTGCTTAGAAAACATTTTCGTCTTTCTATTGATGGGGCCTGAGGCGCCGGAATAACTACTTACAATTAAAGAAGAAGGCTGCCCTTACCAGGACAGCCTTCTTCTTTAATAAAAACTTAAAGGCGTTGCTGTTACATCATGCCGCCCATGCCGCCCATGCCGCCCATGCCGCCGGCGGGCATACCTCCACCTGCATCTTCATTTTCATTAGGCTTGTCGGCGACAATGCCTTCTGTTGTCAGGAAGAGGGCTGAAATACTGGAAGCATTCTGAACGGCTGAACGGGCAACCTTGGCCGGATCAATAACGCCGGCTTCCATCAAGTTTTCGATCTTGTTGGTCATTGCGTTGTAACCCATGCCCTGCTCCATATCTCTTATCTTTTCAACTACTACCGAGCCTTCTGCACCGGCGTTTTCCGTTATCTGCCGGAGAGGCTCTTCCAGGGCGCGTTTCATCAATTTGATTGCAGTTGCTTCGTCACCCTCGTGTTTATTTAAAAGATCTTCCAGGGCCTGGGAAATGTTCAGGTAAGTAACACCTCCACCGGGTACAATGCCTTCTTCAACTGCAGCGCGTGTAGCAGAAAGGGCGTCTTCTATACGGAGCTTCTTTTCTTTCATTTCTGTTTCCGTGGCTGCCCCTACTTCTACAACTGCTACGCCGCCGGCCAGCTTGGCCAGTCGCTCCTGCAGCTTCTCCCGGTCAAAATCAGAAGTGGTTTCTTCTATCTGTGTCCGGAGTTGACTTATACGCTTCTGGATGTCGTCGGCGGCGCCATAACCATCCACGACTACCGTTTCGTCTTTAGTAATTCTTACCTGGCGGGCGCGACCCAGCATATCGATATCCACATTTTTGAGCTCAATACCCAGGTCCTCCGAGGCTACCTGTCCACCGGTAAGGACAGCTATATCTTCCAGCATGGCCTTGCGGCGGTCACCAAAACCGGGCGCCTTTACTGCAACGCAGGTAAAGGTTCCTCTGATCTTGTTTACCACCAGGGTAGCCAGTGCTTCGCCTTCAACCTCTTCAGCTATTAACAGCAACTGCTTGCCCTGCTGAACAATTTTTTCCAGGAGCGGAAGTATATCCTGAATGTTGCCCACCTTGCGGTCAGTTATAAGTATATAAGGCTCTTCTAAAACAGCCTCCATTTTTTCGCTGTCAGTTACCATGTACGGGGAGATGTAACCACGGTCAAACTGCATTCCTTCTACAACTTTCAGGTCGGTTCCAAAGCCCTTAGATTCTTCAACGGTTATAACCCCGTCTTTACCTACTTTTTCCATGGCATCGGCAATAAGCTCACCGATAGCATCATCATTTGCGGAAATAGCAGCAATTTGGGAGATAGATTCCCTGGTTTCCACCGGCTTGCTTATGCTTTCCAGCTCTTTAATTACTGTCTCTACGGATTTTTCAATACCTTTTTTCAACATCATGGGATTGGCGCCTGCAGCCACGTTCTTGATACCTTCCCTTATTATCGCCTGGGCCAGCAGGCATGCGGAAGTGGTGCCGTCCCCGGCGATATCATTGGTCTTGGTAGCTACTTCTTTTACCAGTTGTGCCCCCATGTTTTCATAAGGATCTTCCAGTTCTATCTCTCTGGCTATGGTAACTCCGTCGTTGGTAATCTGCGGAGAACCAAACTTTTTGTCCAGCACTACATTTCGACCTTTCGGCCCCAGGGTTACTTTTACCGTATCGGTAAGCTGGTTTACCCCTCTTTCCAGGGCTCGCCTTGCTTCTTCACGAAAGAGAAGCTCTTTAGCCATTTTTCATTACCTCCTTCTAAAATTATTGTTTTAACCTACTACTGCCAAGATGTCGTCCTGGCGCATAATAAGGAAGTCTTCTCCGTCAACTTTCACATCAGTACCCGCAAACTTGGAAAAGAGAACCTTGTCTCCTGTTTTTACTTCCGGCTCTACCCTGTTTCCGTTATCCAGGAGCTTACCGCTACCTACAGCCTTTACTTCACCCTGCTGAGGCTTTTCTTTAGCAGTGTCGGGCAGAACAATACCGCTGTCTGTTTTCTCTTCTGCTTCCACTACCTTTACCACTACCCTGTCGCCCAAGGGCTTTAAGTTCATCTTTTATAACCTCCTTTTTACTTGGTTTGCCGAGTTAATAGCACTCATCTGAAGTGAGTGCTAACATCTCCGAAAATAATAATAGTAAAGCGAGAGAGATTGTTCAAGCCTTTAATATCTCCTTTACTAAGGTTTATATACAACATACCTTCCATTAGCTTCTTTATTTTAATTATATCTTTAATTTTCTATTTATTGCACATCTATTCATCTGCAAAAGAGCTAATTTTGTATTATCAGGAAAATATAAGCAGCTAATGGGAACTAAAATTATATTGTGCCGTTGACTAAATAATTATGCATTACAATAAAAATACAAAAATAGTACACCTCAATTTTTACCGTGATTTAACTATTATTGTGGCAGTCAGTTACTTCTCCCTTAATGGTTTCCAGGGCATGGGGAATGCTCCGGGAGACAACCAGGAAATTTTCCTCCACTGCCTTGGGGCTGCCCGGGAGGTTTATAATCAGTGCACTTCCCCTGATTCCACAAACTGCCCTGGAAAGCATGGCATGCGGTGTTTTTTCCAGGCTGGCAGCCCGCATGGCTTCTGCCATTCCCGGAACTTCCCTCTCCATAACCGCACGTGTAGCATCCGGGGTCTGGTCCCTTGGAGCCAGGCCGGTGCCGCCGGTGGTTAAAACCAGGTCCACTTTAACCTGGTCAACCAGGCGGATAATTTCACTTTCAATATTTTCTTTCTCATCAGATACCACTACTTTTTCCAGGACACTTCCACCCATCTCCCGGATTTTTTCTTCCAAGAGAGCGCCACTGGCGTCCTCTCTTTCCCCGCTGAAAGAACGGTCACTGGCGGTTAAAACGGCTGCTCTAATCAAATTAATACCTCCTCGAAAAACATTCAAATCATGTCGGGCTTGACATTAAATAACTTAACTACTTTCCCATACCACCTTCCCCCTGTCGCTAGTGTCATAGCCGCCCAGGCTCTCTACCTGGCGGGCAAAATCTTCAGAAGCAATCACTTCCAGGGTTCGTTTAATTCTCGGGTCCTCGATCATTTTATGGGGGATAACCAACTGATAACTCTCCCTGGTCAGGGGAATAAATTCCAGGTGGTAAGCTTTTGCAGCAGCCATGATACCCAGGCCGGCATCCACGGTTCCGGTAGATACGGCTGCGGCGACTGCCAGGTGGTTGTATTCTTCCCGGTGATAACCGGGTATGCTTTCCGGGCTCAATCCTTTTTTATCCAGCTCATAGTCAAGCAGTATGCGCGTGCCAGAGCCTTTTTGACGGTTTATAAAACGTAATTGTTTTTCAATAATGTCTTCTATCCCCCGGATGCCGTAAGGGTTCCCCCGCGCTACCATGATGCCCTGTTCCCTGTAAAGCATATGCACAAGGGCAACTTTTTCATCCGGTAAATATTGTTGCAGGTAAGGTATATTATACGCACCCGTATCCGGATCCAGAAGGTGGACCGGGGCCAGGTGCGCTTCTTTTCTTTTTATAGCCATAATACCTCCCATACTGCCCAGGTGCGCGGAATTCAGTGAATATTCCGGGTAGCGACTGCGCAGCAGGTTATGCAAAAGATCCAGGCACATGTCATGGCTTCCGGCACACAATATATTGTTTTTAATCTCTTTCCCGGTCTTAAACAGCTCCACTTCTACTTCACTTCCCGTTTCTATGCCTTCTTTGCTTTGCGGTATATGTACCCAACCATCCGCCTTTACCACAGACGATAGCACCCCGGCACCGCGTTGGAGAGGTACTGCTATACACCGCTCATCTACATTACCGGTTACCACTCGAAGGTATTCATCTTCTTTTAACGAAGAAACCACCCGTCGGCTTAACTTTGCATTAACTACCTCTCTCTGCGGAACAGGCTGCCTTTGCCACTGGTATAAAAGAGGTTTTACAAACTGGTCCATGGCCAGGTAAGCAGAAACCGGGTAACCAGGAACCCCGGCTACGGCTGCATTTTTTACCAGACCCAGTACCACCGGTTTTCCCGGGCGGACTGCCACTCCATGTATTAAAAGTTTACCCTGCTCCTCCACAACCTTGGAGGTGTAGTCTTTCCTGCCCGCAGAAGAGCCGGCGCTAATTAAAACCAGGTCCGCTTCATCGGCCGACTTGCCCACGGCCCGGCCAATTTCATCCAGATCATCTTCAACCAGGGGATGTATTATTGCTTCTCCTCCCCACTCTTTTACCTGGGAGGCAAAAAGTGAAGAATTAGAATCTATTATCTCCCCGGGAGCCGGTGTAGTCCCGGGCTCTACCAGTTCACTTCCCGTAGGAATGATAATTACACGGGGTTTTTTTAAAACCTGTACCGTCTCTACTCCTGCACTCAACATGATCCCTGTATCGGCGGGGGTGATTTTATGATAAACCGGCAGAAGCAGTTCACCGGCCAGCATATCCTCTCCTACGGGGCGAACGTTCTGCCAGGGAGTGCAGGCAGCCCGTATTTCAATTTCTTCCTCGTTTATGTAATTGACGTGTTCTATCATGATAACCGAGTTGCAACCGGTCGGTAGAGGGTCTCCGGTGTCTACAGGAAAAGCATCTAGTCCCAGTTTTAAGAGCAAGGGAGAAGTCTCCTGGGCTCCAAATGTGGTTTCCGCAGATACAGCCACCCCGTCCATGGCAGATGCGAAATAATGCGGCGTAGAAATTACAGCCGTAACCGGTCCGGCCGTTACCCGGTGCAGGCTTTCCTGTACGGGTACCTCCTCCGTATGATCTTTTTTCAAAAAAAGATCCCCGGCATTATCTAAAAATAACGACCGGGCATTTTCCAGCGGAGTATTATGCAGGTATATATTGCTGTCTTTCAATTTATGCCCTCCTTATAAAGCATCATCATATAGCATCAAAATTAATCAAGAATCTCTACAGTAACTTCTTCCCCCTGATAGAGCCCCTCTGTATTGCGGGGGATCCTCAGCAAACCGTGTGCATTTACCATGGTATTAATTAAACCCGGGGGGCCCAGGACCGGCTTGGCAGTATAGCGTTCACCTTCTTCATGCAAATAAACCCGGTAATAATCTTCCCTCCCGGTAGTAGAAGGCAGATTTCTCTGCAGCACAGCTGTAACCTCACGGGGACATGTGGTGTACCTGGTCATTCCCGACATTCTCCTGATAAGCGGCTTCACCAGTAATAAAAATCCTGTCATTGCAGAAACAGGGTTACCCGAAAGGCCGAATACCGGCTTTTTATAGGCCTGCCCCATTATAGTAGGTTTGCCCGGTCTTACCGCTATACCATGGAAGTATATTTTTCCGTTTTCGCAACTTTCTATAGCCTCCACTGTTACATCACGTGCTCCCACCGAGCTGCCTCCGGAGATTAAAACTATATCCGCCCTCTCTACTGCTTCCTCCAGGCTGTTTTTTAATCGCTCCTTTTTATCTGGAACGATGCCCATGGCCACCGGAACACCTCCACAGGTAGTAATTAAAGAAGATAGTACAGTAGTATTTATGTCCCGGATCTGGCCCGGGCCGGGTTTTTCCCGGCAGTCCACTATTTCATCACCGGTAGATACTACGGCAACTACCGGTTGCCGGTAAACTTTAACGGTGGTAATACCGAGGCCTGCCAGGGCTCCCAGGTCCTGTGCCCTGAGAACATGACCGGAGGGCAAAACCGTGCTGTTTGCAGGATAATCTTCCCCTTTTTTTATAATGTTATCTCCTGGCGCCACCGCACGGTAAATCATAATCTCTTCACTGGATAAGTTTTCAATGTACTCCAGCATTATTACGGCGTCGGCCCCTTCGGGAAGCACGCTGCCGGTGGCCACCTGCACGGTTTCTCCCCTGCTAACAGTTTGTGCCGGCATTTCCCCCATGGGGACCTCTCCCTTTAATTTTAAAACCAGGGGAAAAGAATCGGAAGCACCAAAGGTGTCCTCTGCTTTTACCGCGTATCCGTCCATGGTAGCCCTGGGAAAGGGGGGCATGTCTTCCGGGGAAACAGTTGCTCGAGCAAGTACCCGGTGGAGAGCGCTTTCTATGGGCATTTCTTCTTCGCCGCAAGTTGCTGCAAAGTTTTCTTCCACAATACTTTTTGCTTCTTCTGCATCTATTACTTCAAACAATTTTATCCACCTCTTTT
>CAYODA010000016.1:0-19394 GCA_964402625.1 uncultured Syntrophomonadaceae bacterium
TGGCGTGTACCCCGGGAAAGCGATTCCAGGTTGACCTTTGTAGCCCAGAAAGCTTGAGTAGTTAGGGGGGTAGTAAAATGAGGATAGTACTGGTAGAACCGGAGATTCCACAAAATGCAGGCAATGTATCCAGGACCTGTGTGCTAACCGGTTCCGAACTGCACCTGGTAGAACCGCTGGGTTTTTCATTAGAGGAAAAGTATTTAAAAAGAGCCGGTCTGGATTACTGGAAACACCTCGACTTAAATGTGCATCAAAACTGGGAGGAATTTTTAAACTACTACCGCTATTTTCAGCAGGGAAGGCTACTGTTTTTTTCTACAAAAGGGTCCGGTTATTATTCGGAGATTACTTTTCATAAGGAAGACTGGTTGATATTTGGGAGCGAAACCAGCGGCCTCCCCGGCTGGCTTATTGAAAGTTACAGTGAAATTTACCGGATTCCCATGCGAAGGGATATCAAGCGTTCGCTTAACCTTTCCAATACTGTGGCTGTAGTTGTTTACGAAGCCATGCGCCAGCTGGGTTATCCGGGAATGGATTGATTAAAGCGGCTACCTGTAGCAGGCCAGTTGCAAGGTTCATGTTAGTTTTAATAATTTAACCGGTGCTCTTTTTATGCTCAATTATTTCCGGACGTGTGGTGATTATTAATGTAGTAATGATTTAATAGTACTTTAAAGATTGCAGCTACCGGGATGGCCAGTAATATACCCAGCAGTCCGGCCAGATGAGCCCCAATAAGAACGGCGGCTATAACCGTAAGGGGGCTTAAATCCACTGCTTTGCCCAAAAGGAGGGGTGTTAGTACAAATGAATCCAGGCACTGCACTGCAACATAAATACCGGTAATCAAAAGAAAGTGCGGGGTTCCCGGCAGCACCCCCAAAAGAACTGCCGGTACTGCAGCAATGATAGGACCGATATAGACTATAATATTTAAGATTCCGGCCAAAATACCCCAAAAAGAGGCAAACGGCATATCAATAAAATAAAGAATAACACCTGTAAATATTCCCACCAGGATACAGCGGGCAATGGTTCCCCTTACATAAGCACCTACTTTTTCGTCAATTACTGAAAGCACGTGACCTACTTCCATATGGTAAACCTGGGGGAAAAGGCTGGTGAACTTTTCTTTTACTTTTTTCATATCTATCAAAAGGTAGAATATTACAAAGATCAACACCAAAAAAGACCAGAGGCTGGAAACAAACATCAGCGAGATATCCCCCAGGCGACTCAGTAACTCTTGTATATACCTTGGCAAATCCTCCATGTTTTCCATAAGGAGATCGTGTATATAAGCGGTAAGCTGGAGGTTGAACTTTTGATCTATTGCTTCCAATTCGTGTAATATCACGGTGGCGTCGGGAATAAAATCCCTACTGAGGTAGTTTGCCAGGCTTCTGGTTTCTGCCAGGAATACCGGTATAAGCAGGTAGGATAAAAAGCCGAGTCCGATAATAATTATAGAAAAAGTACAAACGGCAGCCAGGAAGGGTGGAATATTTTTGGATATAAGCCAATCCATCAGGGGCGAAATAAAGTAGACCACCAGGAAAGCAACCAGGAAAAGTGCAATTACCGGTGCCAGCTTTATAACAAACCAAACGGCAAAAACAACTGAAGCAAGAGCAAATACTATTTTAAAGGAAAGTTTCCAGTCACGATCCAGGCCGGGCTTCAAGAGAGGCCTCCTTGTAGTTTGTTTTCACGTAACTATATTATAGCATAAAACAGCTACTTTTGTTGAATTGTGTAGGAACGTGGAGTAAACGAATTTGTTACTAACAGCCCCGGATTGAAAATGCACGGTGTTTTACGCTGTTCTTCCGCCCATGCTGCCCTTAAAGTTAAAAATGGTTTTCTATCAGGAAAAATTCCGTGTGTTCAGGATTGAGGGAACAGGGTTTGACCAGGTTAACCAAAATTTCTAGGGAGCGTGTATAAATGTTTATCTCTCTGTGCGGATTGTTATCAGGTTTGCTTCTCTTTTGTCTGGGGTACGTTCTGCTTCCCTGGTCTGGGGGAGGAGTACCGGCCTTGTTTTCTTTATTCTGGATGGCTGCGGTTATTTTGTCCTGTACCGGTTTTGCCCGGAAATATAGAATGAAGAAGCAGCTGAAAGATTTGCAAAGAAACTGGCGCAAGGCAAGAAAGAAAAGCAGGGCTCCTCTGGCTGGCGAAAAGAGGGTGGCCGGGAGGGGCTAAAGCCACCTTTTATACTCAGAAAATACCCCTTTACTGCACCCAATTTTACGCTTTTTACTTCCCTCCCCCCACCGGGGGAGGGTCAGGGTGGTGGGGGATACAATTACACAACAGCAGCCGAAGCGCCCTATTCCACAGTGGAATCGTCCAGGTAATGGGCAGTTGTATTTATTACCGTCTTTTCGTGCAATATTATCCAGTTGAGTTCAAGCTCGTAGGTGCTCTTGTCTTCCAGGTGTATTTGCCTGCCGTCTATCAGACGCCTTATCAGTCGAGGAGAGATATCGTCTATTTCTTCACCCACCAGGTCGCCGGTAATCCGGTTGATCTCTTCCCGGAGATTAATTTCAACAAAGCTGTTTTTTTCCGTCTCCAGTTCAATTATTACTTCGTTTATCAGGGGGTTACGGTGAGATTCCAGCTGACTTTCCAGGTTTTTAAGGCGCTGGTTGTTTTCAAACAGGCGCACTCTTAATTCTTCTTTTTCCCAGTAGATAGTGTCTATCCTGTTTCCCAGGTAAAGATTCAAGGTAATAGAACCGGCCAGGAAACCCAGTATGAAAAAGGCGAGAAAACGCCTCATTGTTGCCCTCCAGACATGAAGTATAGTATTATAAATCCAAGGTGGGCACCGGCAAAAGCACAAAAGACCAGGGCCATTTGCTGCACCAGCTGAAGGGGCTGCCCTCCCAGTATACCGGTTTCAAATGCCTTGATAATACCGAAAGCCCCGCCCAGCGCGGTAACAAGTGCCCACAGTTTCATTTCTTCGGCCAGCTCCAGCATGGTATGCATGGGTGCTTTACCGACCAGTCCTGCGCCCAGTCCTCCCAATATGCTTCCTCCCAGGATAACCCCAAGTGAAACAAAAAATGTCAGGATGGCCGTAGCGGCTAATTTATCCACACCAACACCCTTTCTTTAACTATTATGAAAACAAAAAGTGTTAAAGGAAATTTAGCCTGGTTTATAAACAGATCTTAAAATTAAGGTTTCTGGCTGCTTGCTCTCTTCTTGATTTGTAGTAACGGGATTAGATACCATAATCCCGTGTCGGTTAAATGATATGGTAGTCCTGTAATGTTTATGAGATCATAGAGGAAAATGTTAATATTAGATAGAAACAATATCTTAATACGTAAATGAGAAGAGAGGTCGAATTGTTATATGGGGGACGAAAAACTTCAATTTGTGCATTTACACAATCATACCGAGTACAGCCTGCTTGATGGGGCTGCCCGGGTAGGGGACATGGTAGAAAAGGCTAAAGAGATGGGAAGCCCCGCCCTGGCTATAACCGATCACGGGGTTATGTACGGAATCATAGATTTTTACAAGGCTGCCGCGTCTGCAGGCATTAAGCCAATTATCGGCTGCGAGGTTTACGTGGCTCCCCGTTCGCGGTTTCAGAAAGAAGCCCGCCTGGATGATAACCAGTATCACCTGGTGCTACTGGCCAAGGATAATACCGGGTACCGTAACCTTCTCCAGCTGGTTACCAAAGGGTATCTAGAAGGATTTTATTACAAGCCGCGTGTGGACAGTGAACTGCTTCGTGAGCATGCAGAAGGCTTGATTGCTCTAAGCGCTTGCCTGGCAGGAGAAATACCTTCTTATTTAATGAGCGGGAACAAGGAAGGGGCTGCTGAAGTTGCCCGGCGGTACCACTCCATTTTTGGTGAGGGTAACTTCTACCTGGAGCTGCAGAATCACGATATTCCCGAACAGAAGACTGTCAATCAAGGATTACTGGAACTCCACCGTGAAGAAGGGATACCCCTGGTTGCCACCAATGATGTACACTACCTGGATAAGGAAGATGCGGAGATACAGGATATGCTCTTGTGTATCCAGACCCGCAAAAACGTGGACGATGAAAACCGGCTTAAATTTCCCACTTCCGAGTTTTACCTTAAAAACCCTGGTGAGATGCAGGATCTATTTTCCTCATACCCCGGGGCCCTGGAAAACTCCATAGAGATAGCCGAGAAGTGCAACGTGGAAATAGAGCTGGGGGGCATGAATCTGCCTTACTACGAACTGCCTCCTGGAAAAACAGAAAGCGGTTATCTACGTGAGCTGTGCGAGCAGGGATTAAAGGAAAGATACGAAGAGGTGACACCGGCTCTACGCCAGCGACTGGATTACGAGCTGGACGTTATCGATAGAATGGGGTATTCCAGCTATTTTCTCATAGTATGGGACTTCGTGCGGTATGCCAGGGAAAGGAATATAATGGTGGGGCCCGGCAGGGGTTCCGCTGCCGGAAGTCTGGTGGCCTACTCCCTGCGTATAACCAATATTGACCCCATGCACTATAATCTTTTATTCGAGCGTTTTTTAAACCCGGAAAGGGTCAATATGCCGGATATTGATATTGATTTTTGTGATGAAGAAAGGGACGAAGTAATAAACTACGTAATACAAAAATACGGGGAAGACAAGGTGGCCCAGGTGGCTACTTTTGGAACCATGGCCGCCCGGGGAGCCGTGCGCGATGTAGGACGTTCCCTTGGTTTTTCTTACGGGGAAGTGGACAAGATAGCCAAACTTATCCCTTTTGAGCCGGGTATGAGTATAAGTAGGGCGCTGGAGCAAAGCAAAGATCTCCAGGAATGCTACGAGGATGAGCGTTATAAAAAACTGCTGGACATATCCCGTGCCGTGGAAGGATTGCCCCGCCATACTTCTATTCACGCTGCTGCCGTGGTAATATCCCGCGATCCCCTGGTTAACCATGCGCCGCTGCAAAAAACAACCGATGGAAATGTGGTGACCCAGCTTCCCATGGGCCCCCTGGAGGAACTGGGACTTTTAAAAATGGATTTTTTGGGACTGCGCAACTTGAGTATTATCAAGAGCACGCTGGAAATGATAAGGTGGCGTACCGGGGAAGAACTGGATATTGACAACCTCGCCCTGGATGATACGACTACTTACGAACTGCTTTCTTCCGGGGAAACCGCCGGGGTTTTTCAGCTGGAAAGCAGCGGCATGAGGAACGTGTTAAAAGATCTCAAGCCGGAAAAGCTGGAAGACGTTATTGCCGTGGTAGCGCTGTACCGGCCCGGTCCCATGGAACAGATACCTACTTTTATTGAGAGTAAGCACGGCAGGATACCTGTAGAATACCCGCACCCGGACCTGGAAGAGGTTTTAAGAGAAACCTACGGGGTTATTGTCTACCAGGAGCAGATCATGGAGATAGCCTCTCGCATGGCAGGCTTCTCCCTGGGTCAGGCGGATATCCTGCGCCGGGCTATCGGCAAAAAGAAAAAAGATATACTGGATGAGCAGGAAGCCCTGTTTATAAACGGCTGTGTAGAAAAAGGGTATACCAGGGAACTGGGAGAAGAGCTGTATGCTTTGATCCTGAAGTTTGCTTCTTACGGGTTTAACAAGTCTCACGCCGCGGCTTATGCACTTATTTCATATTATACGGCGTACCTTAAAGCCAACCATCCCGTGGAATATATGGCTTCTTTGCTTACGGCTTCTGTCAATAACAGTGACAAGGTAGCCCTGTATATTTCTGATTGCAGAAAACAGGGTCTGGAAATACTGCCGCCGGATATTAATGAGAGCTTTACTTATTTTACCGTAGTGGGTGACCGGCAGATACGTTTTGGGCTGGCTGCAGTGAAAAACGTGGGCCTGGGAGCGATTGATTCCATAGTTAAAAACCGGGAAGAAGAGCCCTTTGTTTCTCTGCGCGATTTTTGCTCCCGGGTGGATTTGAGGCTGTGCAACAAGAAAGTGCTGGAAAGCCTTATCAAAAGCGGTGCCTTGGACAGCCTGGGTGCCAGGGCACAGTTACTGAATATTCTGGACGAGGTTATTGCCGAGGGCCAATCCCTGCAGAAGGCAAAAAATAACGGTCAGACCACGGTGTTTTCATTTATGGATAACCAGGTGACCGGTCACCTGGAGGACAACCTGCCAGATATTCCCGAATTCAGCCAAAAAGAAAAGCTGGCCCTGGAAAAGGAAATGACGGGGCTTTACATTTCCGGTCACCCTCTGGATCAGTACCGGGTTTTGTTGGAGCAGATTCCCCGGCGAGTAAATTGCGCCGAGCTCAAAGAAATGGAAAAGGAAAACGGGAATTTAAGCGTAGGTGGTATGATAAGAAAGGTCCGATCTATATATACTAAAAAGGGGCAGCCCATGGCTTTTCTGACCCTGGAGGATTTGACCGGTACGGTAGAAGTAGTGGTTTTTCCCAGCCTGTATGAACAGTGCCGTGAGATACTGGAAGATGACCGGGTTATAATTGCCAAGGGAAGGGCGGATATTAAAGAGGAAGAAGAGGTTAAAATAATCGGTGATGAAATAAAGGCTTTGCCCAGGGAGCCCCGGCAGCTTTTTATCAAGATAGACAGCAGCCGGGACCGTTCCGATTTAATGAAGCTGAAGGAATTACTACAAGACCAGCAAGGAGAGCTTCCGGTTTATCTTTACTTTGAGGAGCAGAGAAAGACCATACTGCTGGACGACAGTTACTGGGCGCATGACGATCCCCAGTTTATCAGCCTGCTGGAAAACCTGGCGGGAAGTGATGCTGTTAAAATTAGAGAAACCAGCGTAAATGCCTGAGAATCCTGTAATAAACCAATCTTACAAGGAGAGCCTCATGAAAAAAATAGCAGTTTTAACCAGCGGCGGGGACGCCCCGGGTATGAATGCAGCAGTCAGGGCAGTGGTCAGAAAAGCTATTCATGAAGAGATAAAAGTCCTGGGAGTGGAAAGGGGTTTTTCGGGACTGGTTAACGGGGAGACCAGGGTCATGGGAGCACGGTCGGTAGCAGATACCATACACCGCGGTGGGACTGTTTTAAAAACAGCCCGCAGCCAGGATTTTTTGGAAAGCAGTATACAGGATAAGGTTGCGGACTTTCTCCGGCAGGAGAAAGTAGAAGGCATAATTGTAATAGGGGGTGACGGCTCTTTTAAGGGAGCAAGAGAGCTGGAGATAAGAGGTATACCTGCAGTTGGAATCCCCGGCACTATAGACAATGATGTCCCTTTGAGCGATACCAGCATTGGTTACGATACGGCAATAAACACGGTAACCGATGCCATTAATCGCCTCCGGGATACTGCCACCTCACACGAGCGGGTATACGTAGTGGAGGTCATGGGAAAAGAAAACGGCAAGATTGGCTTGATGGCCGGCCTGGCCGGAGGTGCCGAATCGATACTGGTCCCGGAAGTTCCCTGCGATTTGGAAGAGGTATGCAACCGGATTTTAAGGGGAGTAGAGCGTGGAAAAGAGCACAGTATTATAGTGGTAGCCGAGGGAGCAGCCAGTGCTATAGAAGTAGGACGGGAAGTACAAGAAAAAACCGGGATGGAGACCAGGGTTACCATACTTGGTCATTTGCAGAGGGGAGGTACTCCTACGGCCAGGGATCGCATCCTGGCCAGCCGGATGGGTGCAATGGCGGTTGAACTCCTGGATGGCGGTTTTGGGGGTGGCGCCATATGTGCACAGGGGGAAAAGCTGGTTCAGTACGAATACGAAAAAGTTTTTAATTCCGGGATCAAGTTCCGGGAAGATATTTATAACCTGAGCAAAGAACTTTCCATCTAGATCACAGGAGGCAGAATATGAGTAAAACCAAGATTGTTTGCACCCTGGGGCCCTCCAGCGAAGAAGTTTGTGTTTTGCAGAAAATGGTCTCTGCCGGCATGAAAGTGGCCCGGATAAATTTATCGCACGGTAATCAGGAAATTCACCGTAAAAGGATGGAAAACATAAAAGAAGCTGCCCGCCTCCAGGGCAATAAAGTTGCCCTTCTGGTGGATACACGTGGACCAGAAATTAGAATCAGGTCTTTTAAGGACGGAAGTGCAGAACTGAAAGAAGGGAACTTCTTTACTTTAACTGCTGACGAAGTAGACGGAGATGAGAAAAAAGTTTCTGTTACTTATTCCGGTCTTCCCCGTGATGTTTCCCCCGGTGATACTGTGCTTCTGGATGACGGGAGAATCAGCCTTAAAGTAGTGGAGACTACTGAAAGAGATGTGGAATGCCGGGTGGAATTCGGGGGCACCCTACGGGACAACAAGGGGATGAACCTGCCCGGCGTACACCTGGATCTGCCCGTATTATCCGAAAAAGACCGCGAAGATCTTCTTTTTGCCCTGGAACTGGGTATAGATTTTATAGCCGCCTCGTTTGTACGCAACCGGCAGGATGTTATAGATATAAGAAACCTGGCTGAAAATGCGGGCAAGGGCAGGGTTGGCATTATTTCCAAAATAGAGAATCGCCAGGGCCTGGATAATTACTCCGAAATACTGGAGGGATCCGACGGAATCATGGTTGCCAGGGGCGACCTGGGAGTGGAGATACCCGTCGAAGAAGTTCCCCTGGCCCAGAAGTACATGATAGAAGAGTGCAACAGGGCGGGAAAACCGGTGATAACGGCAACACAGATGCTGGAATCCATGATGCAGAATCCTTTTCCCACCCGGGCGGAAGCCAGTGACGTGGCCAACGCTATTATAGATGGAACCGATGCAGTAATGCTTTCCGGGGAAACGGCTGTTGGAAGTTACCCGGTGGAGGCAGCCCGCACCATGCAGCGGATAGCCAAAAGAACAGAAGAAGGGCTGCTATACGAACAGATACTGGAATACTTTGAGCCTGCCATGGAAAAAACAGTTACCGATGCTATAAGTTATGCAACCTGCCATACGGCCCAGGAGTTGGGGGCTTCTGCTATTATAACTTCCACCCAATCCGGCTATACAGCACGCATGGTTTCCAAGTACCGTCCCCGATCTCCGGTTATTGCCGTAACACCTGTAGAAAAAGTAGCCCTTTCTTTAAATCTCTCCTGGGGGGTGCTGCCGGTAACCAGTCCTCCTATAAACAACACCGACGAAATGTTTACAGTGGCGGTGCAGACTTCCCTTGAAGCCGGACTGATTAGTAATGGAGACCTGGTGGTAATAACCGCCGGGTTGCCGGTGGGGGTTCCCGGTTCTACCAATTTGTTGCGCGTTGAGACGGTGGGAGAAGTTATGGCCAGTGGCACGGGCCTGGGGAGATTTGCAGTAACCGGGAAAGCGCTGGTGGTACGGGAACTTGCTGATATGAAAAAGGTTGAAGAAGGAGATATAGTGGTAATGGTTTCTACAGAAAAGGAATTTGTTCCGTACCTGGAAAAAACACGGGGTGTAGTGGCTGAAGAAGGGGGGCTTACTTCCAATGCCGCCCTTGTGGCGGTAAACCAGGGAATTCCCGCCATAGTGGGTGTGGAGGATGCTACCCGGATTGTATCGGACGGTGAAATTATTACGCTGGATGGTATCAGGGGGTTACTCTACCGCGGAAGGGCGACAGTCCTCTGATAACCTGTAAACTGGTATTTGTATTTTTTTATCTTGCTTTTTCCCGGCCTGAAAAGTAACGAGATTTTAAAAGCTGGACAGGCCGTATATAGTATATACACTTTAATATTTTGTGTGCTAATTTCTTGCAGGGTGTTTGCCATCCAGTAATGGTAAAATTTTAATCGGAAGCAGGGATGAGTTTTGTTTAACAGTGAAGCCACAATAAGAGTGCGATACCAGGAAACCGATCAAATGGGGATTGCTTACCACTCCAATTACTTCATATGGTTTGAAGTGGGCCGGACAGAGTATTTCAGGCAACTGGGGCTAACTTACAAAGAATTTGAAAAAAACAATATATATCTTCCGGTTATCAAGGTGCAGGCTGAATTTAAAAACCCTTCCTACTACGATGATGTTTTAAGAGTTATCACCTGGATCGAGTATTTGCACGAGGTCAGGCTGTCTTTTAGCTACCAGATCAGGAGAGAGGAAGAACTGCTGGCGGAAGGTACCACCGGGCATGCTTTTGTCAATCAGCAAGGCAAGCCGGTGATTTTAAAGAAAAAGAACCCTTTTTTATGGAAGAGGCTGCTGGAAATTACCGGGAATGATGAAAAGTAAAAGGAGGAATTTCATGAACAGCAACCTGGAAAAAGTAGGGGTAGTCTATCACCGTGATTATTTGATTCATACGCACAGCCAGCACCCCGAAAGGAAAGAGAGGCTGGAAGCGATCTGGAAGGTGTTGGAGCAGGAAAGCTTTAAAGATTTAGTAGAGTTGATTGAGCCTGAATCAGCCAAGGTAGAAGATATTACTCTGGTTCACCATGAAAATCACGTAGAAGCCGTAAAAGAAGCCTGTCGGGAGGACAGGGGTTTCCTGGATATGGATACCTATATTGTTCCGGAATCGTACCAGGTAGCCCTGCTTTCGGCAGGCGGGGCGCTTAAAGGTTTACAGCAAATAATGAAGGGAAATATTAAAAAAGTTTTCAGTTTGGGACGTCCGCCGGGACATCACGCAGAAAAGAGCCGTTCCATGGGGTTCTGCCTTTTTAATAACATTGCTATTGCCGCGGAAACTGCAAGGAAAAAATATGGTCTCAACCGGATAGCCATAGTAGACTGGGATGTGCACCACGGAAATGGGACCCAGAACAGCTTATATGAAGAAGATGAAATCCTGTTTATTTCTATCCATCAAAATCCGGCGTATCCCGGCACCGGGCATCTGGATGAGATTGGAAGCAGCAGGGGGAAAGGATATAATATTAACATACCACTGAGCCCTGGCACCGGCAATGGTGACTTCGTTAAGGTGTTTTCAGAAGTAGTGCTACCTGTCCTGGAAGAGTATCGCCCACAGCTTGTTATGATTTCTGCGGGGCAGGATTCCCATGCCAGGGATCCCCTGGCGGGAATGAATTTAACCGATGGAGGCTACTATTACATGGCTTCTTCCCTTAAAGAAGTAGCGGATAAATACGCCGACGGACGTATGCTGCTTACCCTGGAAGGAGGTTATCACCTGGAAGCCCAGGCCAGTGCTGTAGGCCAGGTAATAAAAGCCCTCAGCCAGAAGGATTCTGTAGCTGAGGGCATGGATTATTCTATTTCCGGCAACATGACGCTTAACAATCTGGAGATACTTAAGAACTACCTGGGAGACTACTGGAAAGCTTTACAGCAGTAAGCCCGTTTTTTAATCCAGCTTATTTAGAGCAAGTCCGCTTACCAGCTTGGGGTAAAAGTAAGTTGATTTTTGCGGTAAGCGGGCATTTTTTTGCGATAGAGAAATGATCTGCTCCACGTGCGGAGGATTAAGAATAAATGAAGCCTGGGCTTCATTGTTGTTTACAATTTCCAATGCTTCTTCGGCGCTCTTGGTATAGATGAGGTTATCACCTGATTTTATTGATTCCGGGGTAAGGCCCAAGGAAGTTTCCAGCACGTTTTCCTGGAGCAGGCTCACATCCAGATCGTCCTTGCCCTGGTATTTTTCCTTCTGCTGGGCCAGGTAGACCTTTTCGGGGGTACAAAATCCGAAAGTAAAGCATTCCTGCCCACGCTGTTTTAGCTCGTTTTGGAATTTATCCAGGTTAATTTCACCGGGAGTTCCCCACTCTTCCAGGGTGAATTTCTCCTGCAAGTAAGAAATTATGGAGGAGTAATCCAGGTTTTCAATTCCCGTTACCACACGGTGTGTAGGCAAGAGAAGCAGGTTGGGGCTATAAAGATTCACCATTACAGCCAGCACGGTGTCGTACCCCGGATAACCTTTCTCTTCCATGTCCCGGGCAAACTGCAGGGAAGTTTCGTACCGGTGATGGCCGTCGGCCAAAAATACGGTGAAATCCTTGAAAATCTCCCGTATTTTATTCTGCAGGTTTTCATTTTCGATGGTCCAGATGCGGTGGTGTTGGCCGCTAAAGTCGGTAAAATCCATTAACGGGGAGTTGTTTTTGACGTTTTTACACTCTTCGTCAATTTTCATCTCCGAATCGGGGTAAAGACCGAAAACGGGACTGAAGTTGGTCTTGCAGTGGTTGAGCAGTTGATAGCGGTCTTCTTTGGGTTTGGAAAGGGTCTCTTCGTGGGGAAGCACCGCCTTATCCCCGTACGGCTCAGTTTTTAAGGCAGCAATAAGTCCTTCTCTTCGGTACACCTGTTCGTTCCAGGTGAATTCCTGCTGGTACCAGTAAAATACGGGCTTTTCTTCTCTTATAAGGACTTTTTCATTCATCCACTGTTCTAAAGTGTTTTTTGCCCGTATGTACCGGTTGTCCTCCTCGTGGTCACCGGATTGCTCTTTGCCGTATTCCAGCCGGATTATGTTATACGGGCTTATATTATAGAGTTCT
Organism: uncultured Syntrophomonadaceae bacterium; assembly: GCA_964402625.1. Lineage (GTDB taxonomy): Bacteria > Bacillota > Dethiobacteria > DTU022 > PWGO01 > PWGO01. The sequence goes on from CAYODA010000016.1 coordinate 12,423, forward strand.
TCCTGTTCTTCCGGGCTGATTACATCATAAGGCGGTGCAATAACATTAGACAGCGAATCTACTTGATCCGGATTGTATCTAATGGCGCGAAAAGGGAAAATAGTAGTCATGGTTTTCCTCCTTGTGGATTTTTTTGCACAGAAAGATCCTATAATATTTAAGGAAATTATGCAACCGCCGATAGGATACGCCTAAGTTATCTCTTTTTCCATTTTGGCTTCTTGCTTTATCTCCCAGATTATTAGTAGTGCCAGTATTGCCCGCATCACCAGGACAATAATCAGGATACTTAGTTCGCTCCAGCTGCGAACCACGACAGTGCGAATTATTTCAGCTCCAAGTAAAAATTCCAGACCCAGGGCCAGTTGCTGTGCAAAGACTCTTCTAATTCCGGTCTGTTTTTGCTTCTGGTGCCGGGGGCGCAGGTAGTAAAAGAAAACGCTGTTGGCGGATAAAAATATAACTATAACCCCGTAAATCTCCAGCAAGGCAATGAAAAGGTAAAAAGACTGTCGGATGAGCTCTTCCAGCGTGGCAAACTGCATGGCAACCCCCCTGTTATTAGCATGATAATTTTCTGGAGTTTAATACTGGAGTTGAAAAATTGCAGGCGTTGAGGTGGAAGCGGGATTATGATACTATTTACCTGTGCTAGCAAAGCAAACCAATTAATGAGGAATACCAAGAGGAGGAGCTTATGCGGGAGACAGGGAAAGCTTCATCAAATGCTAAAATAGGCAGTGAAGAGGACTGGTGGAATTACCTGAACCGGGAGCTTAACCGGGAACAGAAAGAGCTGGTTACAGCAGAGGCACCGGTTATCATGGGGCTGGCCGGACCGGGTTCGGGTAAAACCAGAGCACTTATATACCGTGCGGCTCATTTAATAAAACAAGGGGTACCACCTTACCGGATACTCCTGGTTACGTTTACTAACAAGGCTTCTGAAGAGATGAAAAACAGGCTGCACAGTATACTGGGCTATTATCCCCGCGAAATGTGGGCGGGAACTTTTCACAGCCTGGGGGCCAGGGTGTTGCGCAATTATGCGGCAAAACTGGGAAGAACCCCGGATTTTACTATAATGGATGAAGACGACAGGGCGGCCCTTTGGAAGAATCTGATTTACAAATACAAGGAAACCCTTACCGAAGATGCCATTAATATTCTTATTAAAAAGAAGATGGCGGAAAAGGTAGTAAGCCAGTCATATAATTCCAGAAGAGCAGTGGAAGAGATTATAGGTGACTTTTACCCGTGGCTGGAAGAGTACACTTCCTGGATAAAAGAACTAAGGTCGGAATACGAAAACAGTAAAAGAGAAATGAACGCCTTTGATTTTGATGATTTGCTGGTCAAGTGGCTGGAGCTTTTAGAGCAAGACCCACAGGTAAGGGAGGAATACCAGGAGAAGTTTGATCATGTGCTTTGCGATGAGTTTCAGGACACCAACGTGGTTCAGGGGGAGCTTGTAGATATACTTCTACAAAAATCCTCTGCCTGTGTGGTGGGTGATGATGCCCAGTCAATATACGGCTTCCGTTTTGCCGAACTCAGCAACATGGTTAACTTTCCTGAAAGGCACCCTTCTTGCCGTGTTATAAGAATCGAGCAGAATTTCCGGAGTCACCCGGAAATTGTAGAGATCGCCAACCAGATAATTTCGTACAATACCAATCAGCTACCCAAAAAGTTGTATTCCGAAAAGCCTGCAGGGGAGAAACCGTTAATAGCACACCTGGAAGACGCCCGGGAAGAAGCCAGGTATGTGGCTGACAAAATAGAAGAGATCACCCGGATAGGTGTTCCCATGTCTGAAATAGCAGTACTTTATAGAAGCTCCTATCTCTCTTCTGAACTGGAATTTGAACTGCTGCGCCGCAAAAAAGCATACCGGACATTCGGGGGAAAGAAGCTGGTGCATAAGGCCCACGTTAAGGATGTTCTGGCCTGGCTTAAATTAGTATACAATCCCCGGGACGCCGTTTCCTGGAGAAGAGTGATCTCCCTGCACAAGGGATTGGGTCCTGCTACCGCCGAAAAGGTTATAAACAAGCTTGCCCGTTCTTCGCAACCCCTCCAGGAAGTCCTTGCTGGTAGTATTTCTCCTTCCCGGGGAAAGGAAGGCTGGAATACTATTGTAGAGACCCTTGGCGTTTTAAGCCAGGCAGAAAGCATAAACAACATGGTGCTGGCCATACTGGACCTGGGTTATTATAATTACCTCCAGAAAAATTACCCGGAAAGCTGGGAAGAACGTTACCGGGACCTGGACCGCCTCTCGCAGTACGGGGACCGTTACAGTGACCTGGGCAGCTTTCTTGAGGTGCTCTCTATAGAGGAAGCCCTCTTCTGGGGAGAGGAAGAAAACAGTGCATCATACCAGGATCACCTGGTTCTTTCTACTATACACAGCGCCAAAGGAAAGGAATGGGATTCTGTTTTTATAATTGCTTTAAACGAGGGGACTTTTCCCTCCAGGAGAGTGGAAGACCTGGAAGAAGAGAGGAGGCTATTTTATGTAGCTACTACCCGGGCCAGGCGCTACCTTTTCCTTACTTCTTACGAAATTGAATTTCGCTTTGGAAAGACTGAGGTTACACGCCCGTCTATTTTTTTAAGAGAGCTGTACGGAGGATAAACTTTAGCTACAGGGTTAATACACGGGATATAGATCCGGGTTTTAAAGAAAAAAGCGGGGGCTTATAGACAAAATGGTTTTGACTGTAGTATAATTAAGCATTATTTAAAATGTGGCAGCCGTCAAAAAAAGAGCGAACATAAGGGGGGAGACAGAGTGACTGAAATTCAAATTTACGATACTACTTTAAGGGACGGAACCCAGAGGGAAGGAATTTCTCTCTCTGTAAAGGACAAAATAAAAATAGTTCAAAAGCTGGATGAACTGGGTGTTGACTATATAGAAGGCGGGTGGCCCGGCTCTAACCCCAAGGATATAGAGTTTTTTCATGAAATGCAGCAGATTCCGTTAAAGAGAGCTACCCTGGCTGCTTTCGGAAGTACCAGGAAGCCCGGCGTCAAGGTGGAAAACGACCACAATATTGCCACCCTGGTTGAAGCAGGTACTAAAGCTGTTACCCTTTTTGGAAAGAGCTGGGACTTTCATGTAATAAACGCCCTGGAAACGGAGCTGGAAGAAAACCTGGCCATGATTAAAGAAAGCGTTTCTTTCTTGAAGGAAAAGGGGAAGGAAGTTATTTACGATGCGGAACACTTCTTTGACGGGTTCAAAAATAATCCGGAACATGCCCTGGATACTTTAAAGGCAGCCCGGGATGGGGGTGCTGATATAATAGTTCTATGCGACACCAACGGTGGATTGACCCCCTGGGAAATGGAAGAAATCTTTGATAGTGTAAAAGAGGTAATTTCAACGCCCCTGGGAGTGCACGTGCACGATGATGCCGGCCTGGCAGTGGCCAATTCCATGGTGGCAGTTCGCCAGGGAGCCGTGCATGTACAGGGGACTATTAACGGTTATGGAGAGAGGTGCGGAAACGCCAACCTCTGTACCCTGATTCCCAACCTTTATTTCAAGCTGGGACGGGAAGCAATACCGGCCGAGGCGATGAAGGGATTGACTGCTCTTTCCCGTTACGTGGCGGAACTTTGCAATATTGTTCCTACGGAGCAGCAGCCGTACGTAGGGTATAATGCTTTTACCCATAAGGCGGGCATTCACGTAAATGCCGTTAACAAGAGTCCGGAGACCTACGAACACGTTAAACCGGAGATAGTTGGTAACAAGAGGCGTATCCTGGTTTCTGAGTTGGCCGGTAGGAGTAATCTGTGGTATAAAGCACGGGAACAAAAACTTCAACTGGGCGACTACCAGGAAGTAGGAAGACTGCTGGATAAGTTGAAAGATATGGAATATAACGGGTACCAGTTTGAAGGGGCGGAAGGTTCCTTTGAACTGCTAATCTGGAAAGAAATGAATGCTTACCAGAGCCTTTTTGACCTGGATGGTTTCCGGGTGATAGTGGAAAGACACCGCGATGATGAAAGTAAAAGGCTGGGAGACATTCACTGTGAGGCTACCATAAAGGTATCCGTGCGGGGGCAGCAGGTTCATACTGCTGCAGAAGGAAACGGCCCGGTAAACGCCCTGGATAATGCACTTCGAAAGGCTCTGGAAGAGTTTTACCCCGGCTTAAAGAAAATAAAACTGGTGGATTATAAGGTGCGGGTACTTGACGGCAAAGAAGGAACAGGCTCCAAAGTGCGAGTCCTTATAGAATCCAGTGATGATCAGAAAACCTGGAGCACGGTGGGGGTTTCCCCCAATATTATCGAGGCCAGCTGGCTGGCGCTGGTGGACAGCATTGAATACGGACTTCTCTGTCCTCATATCTCCACTTCTTTGTCCCAGGACAGTAAGTATTTATTAGAAAAACTGGAAGAGAGCAGGTGATATAGACATGAATGAAAAGATAAAAAAAGAAATACGACACAAGGTTACTGCTATTGGAAGTATGCCCCACCGGGAAACGGAGGCGGCCCTGAAATTAATATCACAAAATATTAGGCATATACCCCACTGGCCTCAGCTCCCGTTTCGCAGCAGTAAAGAGGGATTTACAAATCAGTACTTGAACCCCATGTTGAACGAAGAGCTGTTGACCTTTAAAGAAGGAAAAGTATTCTTTAACGATAGTGAAGCGGGCTGGGAAAGTAAATTAATGAGGTACTACGAAAAAGTACTGCAGGTCCAGGAAAATTCCAGCGGATACGATACTTTTGCCTTTCCCGAAGAAGCGGCAGCCGGGTTTTACTCTTTTCTTAAAAAAGAAGCCATAGGCCCCGAATGCCTGGTAGTGAAGGGTCAGGTTAGCGGACCGCTTTCCATCGGGCTGCAGATAACAGACAGCAAGGGGAACCCTTCTTTTTATAATCAACAGCTCAGGGAGATAACCGTTAAAACCCTGGCACTTAACGCCAGATGGCAGATTAAAAAACTGGAACAGTTAGGTTATCCAGTGATGATTTTTGTGGATGACCCGGGGATTTATTCGTACGGAACTTCCAGCTATGTGGGGCTTTCCAGGCAGGATGTTCAGGACAGCCTGGAAGATATAGCCCTATCTGTGAAAGAAGAAGGCGGTTTATCGGGTATGCACAGCTGCGCCGGGGTAGACTGGTCTATTCCTCTGGAGCTTTCCCTGGATGTGATTAATTTTGATGCTTACGATTACTATACATCCATGCTGGTATACCTGGAACAGCTAAAGAACTTCCTGACTAATGGCGGTATGGTAGCCTGGGGTATAGTACCAACCTCGGAAAGTATAGAAGAAGAAGACTCCGCTTCCCTGCTAAAGCTGCTCCAGGAGAGGGTAGAGGATATGGCGGCCAAAGGAGTACCTGAACAGCAGTTAAAAGAACAGATGATAGTATCACCCAGCTGTGGTGCCGGTACCATGTCGGTTGAACAGGCGGAAAAAGTTTACCGCGAACTGGGCGGAATGGCAGAGGAACTGGAGCGGCTTTTTGGATAACAGGGTGTTTGAAGAGTTATTAACAAGGAGATAACGGGGGCATGGCAATTGAATCTGTTTAAATGCCTGGAAGAACTTTCGAATTCTAACGGAGTTTCCGGCAACGAAGATGAAACCATTGAAATAGCGGAAAAGTATTTTAAAAAACACGTTCATGAAACCCAAATCGATAAAACGGGCAATTTGCTGGGATTTAAGAAAGGGCAGGGCCGATCTTCTCAAAGACCCCGGCTTTTATTTGCCGCCCATGCCGATGAAATAGGGTTAATGATAACCAGGATTGAAGAAACGGGTTTTTTGAGGTTTACCACTATAGGTGGTTTTGACCTCCGGACTTTGTGGGGCCAGGAAGTAACCGTACACGGTAAAGATAAACTGTGGGGTGTTATCGGCCCCAAACCACCTCACCTGATTTCCCCGGAAGAAAAGAAAAAAGAAATTAAGCTGGAAGAGCTGTACATAGACATGGGACTGAGTTTAGAAGAAGTAAATAAGCTGGTTAAAGTGGGGGATTTTGTTTCTTTACACAGGGAATTTACCTCCCTGGCAGACCGGGACCACGTGAGCGGAAAAGCCCTGGATGATCGAGCGGGTGTGGCCGGACTGTTACTTTGTGCCCAGGAGTTATCCAAATTCAAGCATACAGCAGATGTTTACTTTGTTTGTACCGTGCAGGAAGAAGTAGGGGCCAGGGGTGCCCTTACTTCTACTTATAAGGTAGAACCGGACGCAGGGGTGGCGGTAGACGTCTGCCACGGCAACATGCCTTCCGCCAAAACCTCGGAGACTTTTAAGTTAGGAAAGGGCCCTGTTTTGGGTTACGGGCCCAATATTCATCCCCTGATTTATCAAAAGTTAAAGGAAGCCGCGGAAAGTTACCACCTCCCTTACATGGTAGAACCGCACCCCGGACCTACTCCTACCGATGCACGCTCCATCCAGATAACCCGCGAAGGAGTAGCCAGCGGGTTGGCTTCCATCCCCCTGCGCTATATGCATACTTCCGTAGAGCTTGCCAGCTTAAAAGACATTGAAATGCTTGCCAGGTTACTGGCCCTGTTTGCAGCTTCGTTTGATTATCAGGCCAGGGAGGAATTGCAATGTTATTATTAGAACAACTGGCTTCGGCGTGCGGCGTCTCCGGTGCCGAGGAAGAGGTCCGCCGGATTATAATGGAGGATCTGCAGCAGGAGGGTATTGTAGGAACAGTGGATGCCCTGGGAAACCTGTTGATAGATGGTTTCTCGGTAAAAGCAGAGGATAACCATGAAGCAGAGCAAAGTGAGCTACCCCGCGTACTTTTGGCCGCCCACATGGATGAGGTGGGTTTGATGATAACCTCGGTAGAAGACGACGGCTTCATACGTTTCAAAACCGTGGGGGGTATTGACGAGAGGGTACTTCTATCTAAAACGGTGCTGGTGGGTAAGCAGAAAATACCCGGTGTTATTGG
>CAYODA010000017.1:0-19292 GCA_964402625.1 uncultured Syntrophomonadaceae bacterium
GTGGCAACCTCTCACTTAAAATCGCCTTCGCCAACCACTTACACCAGCTCTGTTGGGTATTCTCCTACTTCTAGTGGTAGCGCCGCGTCCGCGGTACTTGGAGGTTAAATCCAACCTCTAACTTCCTACTTCCAACTTCCAATAGTGTCGTCTGCTGTATATTTTTCACTTACTTCTAGTAAGGTCACCTACGAAACGGGCATATCTCGGCGTGCCCTGCGGTAAGATTCCTCCCCGGTTTCTGATGCACTCCGGTGAAGTGAGCCATCCTTCCCAGCCATCCGGAGCCACTCTTCTGCTTCCGGCCGGGAAAGTATTTCCCGGTAGAGGGATACGGTTGACTGCGCCACTCCCTTCCAGGAATACTTATCCCTGATATCACGGGAGGCATTTTCCCGAAGCTTTTCGGACAGTCCCGGCGTAGAGAGCAGGTGAATTATCTGCTCTGCCAGGTGTTCTGCGTTGCCGGGAAGCGCCCTGAGGCCGTTAACTCCGTGCCTGACTACTTCCCTGAAACCTCCCACATCTCCTACAACAGCCGGAGTTTCCGCCGCCATGGCTTCCAGGGCTACCAGGCCAAAAGGTTCGTACAGGCTGGGAAAGGCAGCTACTGAAGAAAGGTGGTACAGCTGGTTGCGGGTATGATTATCTATGTACCCTACAAAATGAACGTAGTCTTCCAGGCCCATGGAGGTGCACAGCCGGCGCAGCTCTTCTTCGTGGGGCCCCGTTCCGGCAACTATCAGGCGCGCTTCGGGAATATGCTCCCGGATTAAGGGGAGGGCCTGGAGCAGGTACTGCACGCCTTTTTCTCGCACCAGCCTCCCTACAAAGAAGACAGGCTTTTCACCCTCCGGGATAAAACGTTCTTTTAATTCATAATCGGTTTCATCCACCTGGAAGGCAGCAGGGCGAATCCCGTTGGGAATAACCCTGATTTTATCGTCGGGCAGGTTAAATAATCCTTTGACTTCTTCTTCCATAAACCCGCTGCAGCAGATTATTTTCCAGGCTTCAAAGGTAAGCCACCATTCCACTTCTCCGATAAATTTTTGTTCCTCGGTAAAAAGACCCCCGTTTCTCCCGTATTCCGTAGCGTGAACTGTAGAAATCAGGGGGAGGTGAAAAATATGCTTTAGCCCCCGGGCGGCGTACGCAGTCAGCCAGTCGTGGGCATGAATTATTTTAAAGCCCGGCTCACGGTTCAGCAGGGAGGCTCCCCGCTCCATCATGGCAAAGTTAAACTGGTGAACCCAGGAGAGAAAGTTTACCGGATTCCCGTGATAAGGCAGCACCCGGTGGACTTTTATACCATCCATCTCTTCTTCATAAGGGGGAGAAGAAGCGTTGGTAATAACGTGTACCTCTATTTGTTGTTCAACCATAGCGCGGGAAAGTTCGTAGACGTGCTGAGAAATTCCTCCCACATTAAAAGGGGGGAATTCCCAGGAAAGCATCAGTACCTTCATAGATTTATCCTCCTTGTGCTATAATGTATGCAGTCCTATTATTGCCCGGCGGAGGGGAAAATATATTTATTTTAATTCACGTAACTTTTTATTTAATTAGAGGAACGGGGTTGCTGGTAGCTCTTAAAACTTTTACCAGAATAAGTATTTTTTACTTTCACAAGGAGAATTAATATGAAATACGAAAAGAGCAGGAAAAAAGTGATACATTTCTCCCGGATGCTTTCTGAAGAAGGTTATTTCGGGCCCAGGTCGGGTACGGGAGGGAACGTTTCCGTCCTTACTGAAGACGGCGCAGCAATAGCAGTGACTCCTTCCGGGCGCAGCTACCACCAGTTATTACCACAGGATATCTGCATCTTAAACCCGGACGATGGCTCTCTGCTGGAAGGCCAGCTGTCCCCTTCCATAGAAACGGGCATGCATCTTGCCGTGTACCGCAACCGGGGTGACGCGGGAGCGGTTATACATACTCACCAAACTTTTGCCAGTATTTTTGCCCTTATCAACCACCCCATTCCGCCCCTTTTTGACGAAGTTACCCTTCATTTGGGAGATACCATAGAGGTAGTGCCTTACGCCATCTCGGGAAGCAAACAGCTGGAGCAGAACGTGGTAGAGAAACTGAATAACGGCTGTAGTTGCTACCTTCTTCAGAACCATGGGGCTTTGACGGTAGCTTCCAGCTTGCAGGAGGCTTACTCTAAAGTGGAGCTAATGGAGAAATGCTCACAGGTGTATTACTACGCGTTAACTACCGGTAAAGAGATAACCACCCTTCCAGAAGATTCCATAAGAGTTCTCACCGAAGACAGCTGATAAACAGGCTTGACCACTGGTAAACAAACCTACAGCCATATAAAAGGTATGCGGGAATCCCGGGAAAGCTCTGCTACCTGAAAAACACCTGCAATCCGGGCTACATTTTAATTACAAAACTAATCGCCCGTAAAACAAGCGCTTTACCCCCATTGAATCCCGCATACCTTAACCTGCTATTCCCCCGCTAGTGCAGGGTCCAGAAAACCGTAATACCAGAAAATTTAAGACCAGTTCATAATAATCATAAGATAAACAGCCTGCCTGCATGTTAACCACTCCGGTTATAAATTTTTTCCGGCTTAATTATGCTTTCTTTTTTTAAACTGGTAATAGTTTTCTTCCCCTACCATGTTTACCAGGTCCTGTTCTCTGCTGTAGCAGTAATTGCAGAGTTTAAGTCCCCTGGGAAGCAACTTACCGCACTTTTTGCAGTAAGAAGACTTCTCTTGCAGATAGGAAAGATTTAAACTAAGCATGATTTTCACCTCCTTTCCGGAAGATAAAGATTCAATAGATAACATTCATATGCCAAAGTCCATGGAAAATCTGGCTTCCATAATTTAGTTTTTGGCTGGCAGTTTATAAATCATTCTTGCAATAATATACAGTCGAGATAATAAAAAATAAAGGTACCTCTAATTATATGTGCTTTGGACAAAAAATATGCCCGCATTTTTTATCTTTTCATGCAATTGTTTCCCGGATTAATAACGAATAATCATTATATTTTAATTTTAGTAAAATTACGCTCTCACCACAAGAGCAGATTTATAATAATTTCTCAGTCGATCTACTTTAATTATTATTATAATATGAATGTATTGACTTTCATAGTACTTGTTGCTCGTGCAAACAAGGTTGAGGTTACTAAATTACCCCATTTACTGGAAACTAAAAAAGAGGGCTGGAGCGCCCTCTCTAACTTACCAGTAAAACATGTACGGTTATTAAGTAAACTGTAACGGCAGGGGCGTTAAACCTGCATTTGATTCAAGGCCGTAAGGTTACCTCTCTTAGCTTTTCTTCCGATTCCTTGTTTACAGCTTCCGGTCCTCCCAAAATATCAATGTTACTGATACTGTGGCGAGACAGGAAATCTTCTACTTCACGCGGAACTGCATCATCTACCAGGAATACCTGTGCCTCCTGGCGGGCAGCCAGGACACCACCGGTTAATGCGTCGGGAAAACTTTCCCCCGTGGTGACCACGGCTTTTTCCGGGAGACTAACATCCGGATGGGTTTCAATGAATTCTACGGCGTTGCTGTAGTGATCAGGGTTGTTTATGAAAAGGGGTTCCGGCACCTCTTCCTTCAGTTCTTCCAGGCCATCTCCTACCAGGACAGTGCGGGAAACCTGCTGCAGCACATCAAGCACGCTTTCCGGAATCCTTTCGGGTTCAACCAGCAACAAGGGGTGCCCACTTCGGGCGGCGTAGGGTGAAGCCACCAGGGCATCTTTGTAGTCACTTCCTTTTACTACCACCGCTTTTTCCGCTTTTTCTTCCAGCTCCTGTGCCACAAGGGCAGAGGTGTGGTAACGATCCCTGCCGCCTATCCTCTTTGCCTCAACCCCGGTGCTCTCTTCCACCGCTTTCACGACTTCTTCCGATACCGCTTCTTCTTCCCCCAGCACCAGCACGCTTTCCGCCCCAAGTCGGTCTATTTCCGCAACCGTATCCCGCGGAATTTCGCCGGGCCTGGTAAGCAGAAGGGGTGACCCGTGGTGGTACGCCAGCGGCGCACCGGCAAGGGAATCGGGAAAATGATCCCCGCGGGCCAGTACTACCGTGGAAGCACTACTCCAACCTTCCCGGCTTATGTGAACGGCGGTCTGGTAGCGGTCCGCCCCAAAATATCTCCTTAAGCGCGCAGTTCCTGTGGTATGGTCCGTTTCTTCTGGTCCTTCCGGTCCTTCCACTTCCCCCACTTCTTTTGAAATGCGGGGACCTTCTTCTGAACCGGTTTCTACGTCCTTAGCCCCATCTGCTGCAGACTCATCTTCCCTGTACGTTTCTTCCCAGGATTCCTCCCCGGGGTCTTTTTCTTCCTCTTCCCGGGGAAGGGCCGAATCTAAAGGCTCATCCTCCTCCAGAAATCCATTAGGAATACCGTCTTCCAGTGATTCTTCCCGCTCCCCCTCTAAATCGTCCTCGTTATCCAGGCACCCTGAATAAAGCGGCAGCAGTAATATCACCAACAGGATTATGTAAAACATTTCTTTTTTCATGCTTCCAGCCTCCCACGAAACGGATTCAATTCATTTTAACCTCCGTCCGGATTCTTTCTTGATTCATGTTTCCACCCCTGCCAGCCCCTGAACTCAATTTACCGTCTTACTATAAAGGGGAATGTTTACAGGTACTCTCCTTCTGCGGGGTGAAAATCCTTCTTTATCTTTTAAAATTCGGGGAAAAGGTTAAATCACCTTTCACCAGTTTTCTCCTCCCTGAGTATCGTTTGCATACCAGTATAGGCAAATTTAACATTAACTTTTCCATAAAAGCTAACACTTGAGCATAATCTAGGCATGACCGGAGTTGACACGGGGACGGAGTCACTGTCACTTCGCAGGCAACTTGGCCATGCTTCTTAGGAAATAACCTGGTCTCTTCCCTACCTTTTACCTTTCTTAATCATTCATTTCCCTCCCCAACCGGTGGGAGGATAAGGGTGTGGGAACCTTATAACACCGCACACCAGATTAGTGACAGTAACTCCGTCCCCGTGTCAACCCGGTTAAGCTTTGTAAACAGTCCCCCTTCCTATGCCCGTTAACCTGGCTATCTGCCTGACCGACAAACCATATTCCCCTTTTAAATTTGCTCTAATTCCTTTTTGCTTTATTCTACTCCAAATATATTCTGTAATAGCCTGTGCCAGTCCAGGCCGGAAAAACATAATGTCAGTATTCCTCCCCCTGGCAAGCAGGGTTGTCAATGACTCCGTCCCCGTGTCAACTCCCACCGGAGGTTGGTGCCGTCGGTGCGGAAGATGACTGCACCGTGGTGGTCGTTGCGGAAGGTGGTTATGCCCGCTTCGTCCAGTGCGGCGGTAATATCGGGGTGAGGGTGGTCGAAGGGGTTGTTTTCTCCCACCTGAATGACCGCAATTGCGGGATCCACCGCGGAAAGGAATTCTTCCACCGATTCGAAATAGCCGCCGTGGTGCGGCACCTTGAGCACGTTGGCTGACAGGTCCTTTTCCCGCTCCAGCAGATCTCTTATCGCTTCTTCCTCCATGTCCCCGGTTAAAAGAAAGTCCTGCTCCCCGTAGGCCGCGTGCAGCACCACCGAGTTATTGTTTAAATCGCACCCGGTGTTGCGGTAAAGTTCTTCCGGGGGAAGCATTACCTCCAGGAACAGCTCCGGGGCGGGAGAAAATGTTTTGCCGCGGGTTACTTTCTTGATTTCCATATCTTTCTCCCGGGCTTCCTCCAGCATTTCAGAGTAAGTTGAGTTTTCCCGGGAGACCGGTGATATCATTAAAGTTTCCACCGGGATTTCGCCGATTACGGGTATAAAGCCGCCGTAGTGGTCCTCGTGGGGGTGGGTTATCACTACCAGGTCCAGTTCCCGCACCCCCCGGTGATAGAGGAAGGGCAGAATGATCCTTTCCCCCACTTCTTTACCTACGTTGTCCCGGAAGGGCAGTTCTCCCCCGGCATCCACCAGGGCGGTAAAACCGCAGGAGGTTTCCAGGTAAACCGCGGCACCCTGGCCCACGTCAATAAAGGCCACCTCCATGGTGTCGGGTATCGCCGCCGGAAGAACCCACCACCAGGCCAGAGCAATAATCAGCACCACCATTACTACCGTTTTCCAGGGCACCCCGCCGGATGCTTGCCTCACTGCAGCAGCAGCCAGCTTAAAGTTTTCCACGGTGAACAGGCGTCCCGGGTCTCCGGCCGGCCCATCATCTCCTGCCATACGGGTTTCTCCCTTCTGCCCCGGCAAGGTTATTAACTGCGCGGGGCAGGCTGCGGGACACAACCGGTAGTAAGCCGCGGCTAATAAAGCCAAAACCAGGTATAACGCGACAATCAACACCGTAGAAGGGGGGCGAATCTCCAGCAACACAGAAGGCGCCGCGGCAAGAGAGGAAACGTAGAGCAGGTAGCCAAGGAGGGGCAAATTGGCCAGGAATGCCGGGAGGGATAAGGCGGGAAGAAGCAGGTACAGCAAGCTTCCCACCAGTCCCAAACCCACCACCAGGGCCATTACCGGCAGGAAGAGCAGGTTAAAAAACAGCGCCGCCGCGGGAACCTGGTGGAAGTGGTAAGCCATCAGAGGAAGCACCCCCAGTTGAGCCGCCAGGGTTACCGAGAGCAGACTTTTCAAGTAACGGGGCACCCAAAAGAACAGCTCCCTTTCCAGCACGGGATACAGGTAATAAATGGCGAGGGTGGCGGCATAAGAGAGCTGGAACCCCACGGTAAAAAGGAGCAGGGGATTGTACAGAAGAGTTGCCAGGGCGGCCAGTGACAGTGCCGCCGGGAAGTCCCTTTCACGGCCCCACAGCACGGCCAACAGGCCCAGGGATATCATCAGGGATGCACGCAGGGCCGGCGGGCGCATCCCGGTCAGGTAGGCGTAGCCAAAAACCAGGATAATCGCCACCACCGTCCAGGTGGGGCCGTGCAGGCGAAAACGGCGAAACAGCGCCAGGAAGAGCCCCGCCACCAGACCGACGTGCATACCTGAGACGGACATTAGGTGTCCCGCCCCGGAGCGCTGGAAGTTTTCCTGGACATCTTCGGGGAGGCGGTCGCGCTGCCCGAAAAGGATAGCAGTCAGTAGATCGTCATGGGGAGAAGGCAGGCTGGACTGGATACCCGTGATCATTTCCGAGCGGAGAGCAAAAGCAGTAGAGCGGAGCAGCCCGGTGTCGCCTTCCCCGGCCGGTTCTGCCTGGTGAGCTTGGGCGTGCATGTAGGCATCAAGTCCCTGCGTCCGTAGGAAAAACCGGTAGTCAAAACCGCCGGGATTGCGCTGCGGCGATGGTTCTCGCAGGGTTCCCCTAACGCGCAGCCTTTCCCCGTAGCGATAGTGCTCTACTCCTTCATCTCCCCTATCCTTCTCGTCGTGGTAAAGGTAGAGCTGCATTTTACCGCCGGGGTTAAAAACTTCTCCTCCAGCCTCCAGGCGTTCTACACGCACCTGGTAACCGGTACGACCCTCCTGGAGGGAGGGCTCGTCCACTACCGTTCCTTCCACCGTCACCCCTTCCCCGGCCAGGCCGGGGAGCTGCGAAGGTGGGAAAAAGTAAGCGTAAGCGTAAATAAATCCCGCCAGGGCAAAAGCCCCCACCAGGACCAGTGTAAAACTTTCCACCAGGCGGCGTGCATGAAGGAAAAGCCCGACAAGCAGCAAAATTCCCAGCAGCACCAGGGTAAAAGAGGCATCATCCATCCAGCCTCGGGCCAACAGGATGCCCGTTATATAGACCAGAGTGAGGTAAACCAGGGGGGACATACTCTCACCTCATCTTTATCGTGGCTCAGTTACTTGATAACAATTAACCGGAGTCTCCGCCCTTGACTCTATATTGTATATTTTATCATCTCTTGTTAATTATAGCACGTCTTCCATTATATTGAACTTACAGGTGCGCCAGCAACACGCCTGAAAAAGCAATAAGAGAGGTGGTTTCAGTTATTTTTTAATATTTTTAAATAAAATGGGGCTGACAAGAGCATAAACATGATATATAAACTAGTAAGAGGTCAAAATAAGGCACATTAGAAATTGTCTGAAAGCAGACCCCGCATACGGCGAAGGGGTGGCAGAAGCACTGGGAATTCCTATGGATAAAGTAAAGTAAAGGTTACAGTAATATAAATCAGGAGGCAAAAAAGCCCCCTGTTAAATTTCGCAGGAAATGTTAAACTAAAATTATGGATTCTTCAAAAAGCAATCTCCTGGTAATGCTAATTGTTGTCTACTTTCTGTTTTTCGACACCCACTTCCAAATGCCCGTATTGGCTTCGTTCGCGCGCTCCCTGGACGCCACACCTTTTCTGGTGGGTATGATAGTAGGTATTTATTCATTTTTTAATATTTTCGGCAACATGATCAGCGGCCGGCTGGTTGATATAGGGTATGGGAAAAAACTCGTCACCGGCGGTGTTCTGGCAATTGCGCTTTGCCTTTTCTTTTATGCCCAGGCTTCAACCCCATTCACCCTTTTAACTGTCCGCTCCCTGCACGGCCTGGCCGGGGGATTGGTTATACCGGTAACGCTGGTTCATCTTACCGGAAATTCCCTGAAAAACAGTGCCGCCTTATTCTCCAAGAGAATATCTTTTTACGGGGCAGCCGTGGGCATGGCCTCCCTCAGCGCGCCACCTTTAGCGGGTATACTCGCCTCTTTCATGGGCTACGAACGCACTTACATGGCCATAGCCATCCTTATGCTACTTCCCGCCGTCCTGATTGTTTTCTTTTTTAAAGAAAACCGTGGTAACCTTCTAAAAGAACAGTTAACACCCCGGCAATATTACCACTGTATAATAAATTCTCCCCTTTTAAAACTGGCCTACAGACTGGTTTTTGTACTGATGGGAGCCACCGGAACCCTGGTATCCTTTTTTCCCGAAAAAGCAGAGAACCTGGGGGCTTCACCGGCTGTCACGGGAGGGCTCTTTGCAGCTTTCGCGGCCACGGCAGTTATAGTACACCTGTTTTGGCCTTTACTAATATCCCGCTTCAACCTGCTTGACAATGTAAAAGCCGGGTTCGCCCTACTGCTTGCAGCCCTGCTACTGGTAAATTACCTCGATTCACTGCCGGCCCTTTTCTTTGCTATTTCCTGCTACGGAGTCGGTTTCGGGCTTTTATTCCCGTCGCTGCTGGAGATGGTAGCCGGGGGCAGCCAACCGGAATGGCGGGGCATAGCCACAGGGGTTTTCTTTGTCTTTTTTTCCCTGGGGGTGGCCCTGGTTTCACCTTTAGCGGGCTTTCTTCAACAATCCGGCCTGGGGATATCTCCGTTTTTGTCAGCAGCCGGCGTATCATTGGCAGTTATGGCAACCGCCCTGCGGCTGCTTAATTTGGCTACCTTCCCCATCCAGAGATAATCACGTGCTCCAGCAAATCGTTTTTCTGTCCTTCCACTCCCCTTGACAATTCATGCAACACAGGGATAAAATGATTTTAGTTTGATAATCAAAATTTATGATTCTCAAATATCTTGATTATAACTGAATTGTTGCGAGACCTCATTTTTGATAAAGAAAAGGGGTGTGTTTTTTTGGAGATTATGGACCAGCTGACCGACGAAATCCTGCACTTCTTCAACCGCCTGTCTTCCTGGGAATCTTCCGTGGTGCGCGGCGGAGACCTTACCGTTGCGGAGGTCCACGCCATTGAAATACTGGGGCAGTACGGGACCATGAACATGAAAGAACTCGCCCGGAACCTGGGAGTTACCACCGGAACCACCACGGTAACCGTGGACCGCCTGGAGAAGAAAAACTACGCCTCCCGGCAGATGAACCCGGAAGACCGCCGCGTAAACATGATCAGCCTTACCGAAGAAGGCAAAAAGGCCTACCAGGAGCACCATTACTACCACCAGAAACTTACCGAGCAAATGTTCTCCGTATTATCCCGGGAAGAAGCTGAACAGTTCCTGGCAGCACTCAAGAAAATTAACTCGGAAATTATTTAACAAATCCGTTAAATCTGGCTTTTTTGAACACGGCCCATAGAAAGGAGTTAAGAATATGATTGGCAGATACCGCAACCCGGCAGCTTACCGCCAGCTGCTACAGATGAAAAAGTTCTACCAGGTTGCTCTCGGTGTATTGATGATGGCGGCGGCTTATTTTAGCGGGGAGCACCACCTGCTGCATCCTCTCTTTTCCCTGGGTGCACTGGGCCTTCTCGGGGTTCCCATTATGATGGAAGCAGCAAAAGGGCTGCTACGCCGGGAACTAAACGTGGACGAGCTGGTAAGCCTGGCTATCATAGCCTCCGTCGTAGTAGGCGAATACTTTTCCGCCGCGGTAGTAGCCCTGATCATGGAACTGGGCTCGCTGCTGGAAGAGTTTTACGCCCAAAAAGCACGCGCATCCATAGAAGCACTGGCAGAGCTCAGCCCACGGCAGGCTTCAGTGCTGCGGAATGGAAAAGAGCTCTCCCTCCCCGTATCGGAAATCCGGAAGGGAGACCGGGTAATTGTGCGTTCCGGGGAAAGAATACCGGTAGACGGGCAGGCCCTGCAGGGTGAGGCATCCATCAACGAATCTTCCCTTACCGGGGAAGCCATGCCGGTGAGCAAGCACACCGGATCGGAAGCTTTTGCCGGAACCCTGGTTTACACGGGAATGCTGGAACTGGAAGCCACCCGGGTAGGCCAGGACACTACCCTGGAAAAGCTTATCCGGCTGGTGGAAGAAGCGGAAACTCAAAAAGCGCCGGTTTACCGTACCGCCGACCGGTTCGCCCGCTATTTTACCCCCGCCATAATTACCCTGGCCCTGCTGGTCTACCTGTTCACCGGGGAAGCGTACCGCGCCATAACCGTGCTGATCGTGGGATGCCCTTGCGCTTTTGTGCTTGCTACTCCTACTGCAGTTGTTTCCGCCCTGGGAAATGCTTCTCGCCACGGGATAGTAATTAAAGGCGGGCATTTCCTGGAAGAAATTTCGCGCATCAACGCGCTTCTTTTTGATAAAACCGGCACGCTGACTACCGGTCAGCCCGTAGTCAACAAAGTTGAACCGGTCAACGGATACAGTACCGAACAGGTGCTCTCCCTGGCTGCAGCGGCGGAAAAACACAGCCGCCATCCCCTGGCGCGTGCCGTGGCTGCAGCGGCAGAACAGAGGAAACTGCAAGTTCCCGAGGCTTCCAGCTTCCGAGACCACCCGGGGAAAGGAGTAGAAGCACAGGTAGGTGAAAATAGAGTTTTCGTAGGAGAACCGCTGGCGGGAACATCAAAAGGCGGGCCCCTCCCTGTTTCTGGAGGTAGCAGCCACTCCGACCCGGCACCAACCGGCGGGAAGCGGCTCAAGGTAAAAAAAGGGGAGGAAATAATCGGCTACCTTTCCATTGAAGAAGAGGTGCGACCGGAAGTTCCGAAAATAGTCTATTCCCTGGCACACGCCCACGGGGTGGAGAAGATGAAAATCTTAACAGGCGACAGCGCAGAGAGCGCATCTTACCTGGCTGCGGACAGTGGCATCGGAGATTACCGTTCCGGTCTTCTGCCCGGTGAGAAGCTGGAAATCATAAAAGAACTGCAAAGCAAAAGCTACAAGGTGTCCATGGTAGGGGATGGGGTAAACGATGCACCTTCCCTGGCGGCAGCCAATATCGGCATTGCCATGGAAGCAATGGGCACTGACGTGGCCCTGGAATCTTCAGACGTTGCCCTGATGAACGACGACCTGCGCAAACTACCCCACCTCTTTGCCCTGGGCAAAGCCACCCTGAGGACCATCCACTTTAATATTGCCTTTGCCATGGTCTTTAACGCGGTGGCCCTGGCCGCCTCCAGCGCCGGCTTGCTCACCCCTATTGCCGGGGCGGTAGTGCACAATGCGGGTTCCATCCTGGTTGTTCTCAACTCGGCACGACTGACGCTGCTGGATGCAAAGAAATAGTGTTGGGCGAAAGATAAAAGGTCTCCCCCCCCCACCCTGACCCTCCCCCCGGTGGAGGGAAGTAAATAGGGCAAAGTTGGGTGCGGGTAAAGGAGTATTTTCTGAGCAGTTACTCATAAGCCAACCCTCAACAATCGAAATGCAGCAAACAACAGAAGCCCGCTCAGGTAGTAGAGTCCCAAAACTACAGCCAGTATATAAGGGAAGAAAAAAGACGCCGCCACTACGGCAGCCATAACCACCAGCAAAACAACTTCACAGGAACGGGAAATACCATTAGCTTTAAAACTATAATACGGGAGACGGGAAACCATGGATAGCGCCAACACCAGTATTAGCAGGTAATAGAACCAAAAGGGTAACCAGGCGGTGTAGAGGGTAAGCACGGCCAGGAGAACACCTGCAGTGGTAAGTGGAAAACCCCGGAAATATTTTGTTTCCTCCCTGTCTTTTAGGTTGAAGCGCGCCAGCCGGTAAACCCCGCTGAAGAGAAATACCAGCAAAATAACTACCATCCAGAGACCACCGGAGGTCACCACTCCCAGGCACAAGGCAGCCGGGGCCATGCCGAAAGAAACCAGGTCACTCAGCGAATCCAGCTGCTTTCCCATGTTACTTTCCGCTCCCAGGGCACGGGCAGCTTTCCCGTCCAGGTAGTCCAGGATCATGGCGGCAATCACCAGGACCACTGCCGGGTAATAATCACCTGAAAAGGTTAGTTTAATAGAACCAAAACCCGCGGCCAGGTTGGCCAACGTTATAGCATTAGGTATGTTTTTTACCAGCAGGACTTTTAAATTAATAGGTATCACCTTCCACCAGTTTATCTATCGCTGCCCGTGCTTCTTCCACGGAGCGGGGCCGGTAGGGGGTATTCTCAAAGATTTTCGCCAAAACGGGAACTTCCAGGGAAGCCTCTTTCATATCTTCCTCAACAGTCAAAATTTCCGGGCTTCCCCGGTTGATAATTTGACCGCGGGACAGTATCACTACTTCGTCAGCCCAGCGGTAAGCCAGGTCCACATCGTGGGCAGCCGCTATAACGGTTTTCCCTTCCCCGTTAAGCCGGTCCAGCAGCGATACCAGCGCCCCGCTTACTCCAGGGTCCAGCCCGGAGAAAGGCTCATCCAGTACCAGTATTTCCGGTTCCAGGGCCAACACGCCGGCCAGGGCTACCCGTTTTTTCTGGCCCCAGCTGAGGTGGTAGGGCGAACTTTCAGCCAGGTCACCGGCCTGGACTTTTTCCAGGGCCTCCTGCACTTTTTCTTGCACCGCTTCTTCGCTCCACCGGTAGTTGCGAAGCCCGAAGGCCACGTCATCATAAACCGTGGTGGAAATAAGCTGGTTGTCGGGGTTCTCGAAAACCATCCCCACCCTGCGGCGGACTTCTTTAACTGATTTTTTACCCACTTCGATCCCCAGGATTTTTACTTCACCCTCCCGGGGAAGGTGGAGGCCGTTAAGGTGATAAAAGAGGGTGGTTTTTCCGCTGCCGTTGGCCCCCAGGAAAACAACCTTTTTGCCGGCTTCCACTTCCAGGTTTATGTCCTGCAAGGCCCGGATTTCTGTCATATCGCCTGTTTCATAAGTAAAGCTTAAACCGCTTATCTCTACTGCCTTCAACTAAAACACACTCCTGTCCGTATACAGCAAGATCAGTGCTACAGCAATTACCCCGGCTGTTTTTACGATATCCGTGGCTTTAAATTTCCCTTCACCTGGAGTTCCCAGGGGAAGGGAACCGTCAAAACCGCGCGCCTCCATGGATTTCAAAACAATCTCGGACCTGTCCAAAGCCTTGACAAACATGGCACCCGTTAGTTCCCCGTAAACTTTCAAACTCTGCCTGCTTAACTCATGCTTAAAGCCACGGGAAAGAAGGGCTCGCCAGGTATCGCGGAAAACTTCCCGGAAAAGGAAGATATAACGGTAGGAAAGAAAAAGGACCGAAACCAGCGCCGGGGGAAGCCGCAGCCCGGATAGACCTTTTAAGAATTCGTTTAAAGGCTGGGTCCCCATAACCAGGAAGGTTGCACTCAAGGAAGTCAGGGCTTTTAAGCCGACCAACCCACCCAGGTAAAGACTGTCGCCCAGATGTTCGGTGCCCCTTCCCAGGACCAGCCCCGCCAGGATAAACAGCATAAAGGGAATTATCCACTTGACCCGGTTAAACAGGTAGATGAAGGGAATCCCGGCGGAAAAAAGGACCAGTAAGACCATCCCCAGGGATACCAGGACCAGAACCAGTGATTCCAGCAATATAACCCCCAGGACAAAGGCAAACAGTGAAAAAATTTTAAAGCGGACATCCCAGGAGTGGACCCAGGAAAAAGCCTGAACGTGCACAACCGGCTGCCAGGTCTCACCGGTCAGGTGGTGGCTGCCGCTTCCCATTGTTAACACCTCCTTCCTTCCTCTCTCCCCAAAATCCGGTTCTTCTACAGACGCCTGCTATCTCCTCAACAGATCGGGTCTTGCACGGTTAATGTATCCCAGGGCAAACCCGGTAATAAAAGCTTCCAGTACCGCCAGTACCAGGTGGGTTAGCAGTATCATGTTGACCAGGGAAAAGTATCCCATCCCATAGCGCTCGTCGCTAAAATACATGACCCCGGCCAGGAATATCCCCACCAGAACTACTGCTATAAAACCGGAAATAAAACCCCGGTGGTAAATAGAGGGAAGCTTCCTTTTTAATACATGAAACAGCTGAGCCGAAACCAGGGCGGGTAAGGTAACCATAAGGACGTTAATTCCCAGGCTCCAGATACCGCCGTAACCCAGGAGAAAGGCCTGAAGACCCAGCCCTGCCAGTACCGCTATTACCGCCTTGCTTCCCAGCAATATGCCCAGCAGGGCCGCCAGCATGGGATGGACGCAGGTAGGTCCCGGGAGTGGAAGGGACACCAGCGATACCACAAAAAAAACACCGGTCAGCAGGCTAATTTTGGGAAGATCACTTTTTTTAAGCCTGGAAAGGGCGTAACCCGTTATTCCGCCACTGGCTGCTATCCCTGAAGCCACCACCTGCACACTTAAAACTCCGTCGGGTATATGCAAATCACTTCTCTCCTTTCGCCAAAGTTATTAAATAACTGTCTACCGTCCCTAAAAACCGTTTTCTGCCATAAAAAAACCCCCTCCAGGAGGGAGCTTAGCCAGCAATTGCCAAAAATATGTACACTGCCCGGCTTCACCTCCCTATCCATCGTAGTTCAACGGTGAGGCCCGGTCAGGCAGGTTTCCTGGCTCAGGTTCACCGGTTGTTTTGCCTTCCCAGGGTTTGTGACCCCAGTGGCCTGAAAAAACAACCTCCCCATTACAGTGGCGGGACCGCGCCGGAATTTCACCGGACTTCCCTTTTAACCCGGGTTTACGCCTTGCATAAGCCCGGGCGCCTGACCGCATAACCTGTTATTCTATTGTCTTATCCCTACTTGTAACTTCTTGCCTTGCTTAATTTCACCCTGACATAGTTACTCTAATTTTTAATTCTATTCCATTTAAGATATCTCCTGCTTTTTTAAAAAATTTCCCGGCGGTAAACCGCCAGCATGGACACACCTGCGGATATAAACAAGGGTATCCAGAAAGAAACCAGCTGCGTCACCAGGGCTATTGTAAGCCCTTCCGCTGCCGATAAACCGGCATAAGTAAAAACCAGCGTCATGGTTCCCTCAAATGTACCAAGGCCGCCGGGCAAAACCGGTATCATGCTCACAATATAAGCAGTAAAAGTAGCCACCACGATTACGATTAAGCCGGGAGTAAAACCCAGCATGTCCGTTATCAGGTAAACCTTGACCGGGTAGAGGAACCATACCAAAAAGCCCAGGAAAAACAAAAACCACCGGTCTGACAAACCCGTAAGGCCGCGGGAATACTGGGAGGACTCCTGCAAAAATCCCGCTGCTTTACCCGCTCCATTTTTTAACGTCATTGCCAGGAGAACAGGCCAGGAACGCGGGAAAGCAGAATCACTTGATTTCTTTCTTCCTTCCTCCTTACCCGCCCTGGAGCGAAAAAAATGACTGATCTTATCCATTTTAAGAAAGGCCCCAAAGAGCAGGAGCATAAAAAGCAGGCCTGCAAAAGCAAGGTAAAGATAGCCCGGGAAGTCCCAGGCAAGGAAGGCATAAACCACTACCACCAGGCTTATAAGCGCAAATGGCAGAAGGGAAAAAAACTTGCTTGTTACCGAAATAGCAGTCAGCTGCTGATAGGGTAGGGAGGTCTTACGCCGCATCAGATAAACTTTGGCGGTTTCTCCCCCCAGCTTAACAGAAGGGGTTACGTACTCCACAAATTTCCCCGCCAGGTGAACCCCCAGAACCGCACCCAGAGAAGCATCCCCGCAGCATTTTTTTATAAGGAAATACCACATATAGCCGGTCAAAAAAAGGGTGATGAGCTGCAGCAGGACCAAAAGCAGGAAGGTAGCCGGGTGTATCCGGATGATAACCTGCCTTACTTCTTCCCAGCCCACCCAAACAACGAGCAGCGTCAAGACAGCAATTCCCAGAATTATAAGAGGGTATCCCGAACTTTCTTTTTTGCTCATCTGCATTTCACCGGCTTTCTGTTAAAACCCCAGGAAAAAGGCACCCGTTACCAAACTTGATAGAGTGGGAGCAGGCAAAGGGTAAAAATTCAAGCAGATAATATCAAAAAGAATACAGGGCGTCAATCAACCGTTACAAATATAAAATTATTGACAACAGATAAATGAATGTGATAAAAATAAAATAGTTAGTTTCACCTAACAATTAAGGTTTAAAAATCTTTCTTTTTTTATTCCTCAGGTGTTAGGTTCAGCTAACATATCTTGTTTACTGTAAGCATTGAAATTTAAGGAGGTTTTCTCATGCAAGCACCGCAAATTGAATGCTCACAAATATACACTGGAAATAATAAGGTACGAGACAACAATTCCCCGGAAAGTGCACCCACAGGAGGCTCTCCCTTCTTTACCCTATCCCAGAAACTGGAGCGGCTGGTAATTCGCTGGCGCCCCCTGTTTGCCGTGTATTACCGGATGTTTTACCGGGGAATGCTGAAACGAGAGTTGAAAATGGCCCGGCTGCAACCTGGTGCATCGGTACTGCACATAGGCAGCGGTCCCTGCCCCTACACCGCCATGTACCTGGCCCGAAACGGGCTCCAGGTAGACGCAGTAGATAGCCACCCGGAAGCTACTCTAAAAGGAGAAGCCCTGGTAAACCATTACCGATTATCCCATAAAATAAACATGCTTTGCACTGATGGGGCCAGCGTGAACGGCAAAAAGTACGACGCCGTATGGGTCTCCTTAAACGTGCACCCCAGGGACAGGGTGCTGGAAAACGCTTTCTATTGTTTAGAAGACGGGGGAAGCCTGATTTACCGGGAGCTTCCCGGCTGGTTCTCCCCACTTTACAGAAATTCATCCTCTAAAAAGTGGGGAGAAAAGCACTCCAAGAAAACAAGCTCCTCCCTGTTAGGCTCTACAAGTGTGCTGGTAAAAAAGCGCGGTAAAACCTGACCTGTAATGCACCGTATTAATATATTAATTAAAAAGGTTTAAATCCCCTGTTAATAAAGCATTTTAATACCTTTCTCGTGTGCCTTTTTGGCCCACCACACGAAAAGGCCGGCAAAGATAACCAGCAAAAGGCAAGAAAGCCACAGCGGTATATTATTGCCTTCACCGAAAGACCAGCGGAAGAGGTCCACCGCGTAGGTCAGAGGGGATAAATACGCCAGGGTTTGCGCCCAGTGAGGCATATTTTCCCAGGGAATAAACACCCCGCTAATAAACAGCAGCGGAAAGCGGATTAAATTGGAAAGCATCATAACGTTGGCAGGGAGTTCTGTAGGTAACGCCGACATGAGGGAGCCCAGCGCAGAAAAACAGAATACCGCCAGCAGCAGAGCTACCAGGAAAAGCAGGTAGTTAACTACTACCGCTTCAAAAAAAATCAAACCCACCAGCAGGGGAGCCAGGGCAATAATAACCCCAAAGAACACCCCGGATATTATGTCTCCCAACAGGATATTCCAGAGGGAAAGGGGAGCGGTCAGCAGCCGCTCGTATGTTTTCATCATGCGTTCCCACGGGGCAATCAGGGGCCCTACCGCCGAAGCAGTAAACAAAACTGTAACACCCAGTATGCGCGGTGTCAGCAGCGCCGGGTCTATTCCCCTTCCTATGGCAAAAGCCAGGAACATGACAAAAGGAAACAGCAGACCAAAAATGATCACCGGAGGTTTTATATAGTATATTTTGGCGTTCTTTTTGGCTATAGCCAGGGTCCTCCTGACAAAAAGAGGCAAACCTTCTGTTACGACATCCATAAATATACCTCCCGACGAAAAATTACAGTTACTCTTCTTTTTTATCTGTTTTGACCAATAAAATATATGAATACTTCTTCTAAAGAAGGTTCCAGGGTGCTCAGGGATACTATATCCACGCCTTCATCTTCAGCAAATCTGCTTAAGGACACTATGGCCCTGCCGGGGTCGGGAGTGTACAAAAGGTACCCCTCGCCCTGGGTTTTAACTTGTTCTACCCCTTCCAGGTTTTCCAGGCCGCCTAACCCTGCAAGAGGAGAACTAAAAATCACCTGTACCGATTGAAACTTTTGAATTGACTGCCGCAGGTTGGAGGGAGTATCTATTACAGCAATCTGTCCCCGGTTGATTATTGCAATCTCGTGGCACAGCCGGCTGGCCTCTTCTATTTCGTGGGTGGTCAAAAAAACAGTTTTACCCTCCCGGTTACAGCCGTTTATCATTTCCCTGATAATTTGCCGGCTTTCCAGGTCCAGCCCCTGGGTGGGCTCATCCAGAAATAAGATATCCGGATCACTCATCATGGCCATACACAACAAAAGGCGCTGCTTCATTCCTTTGGAAAAACCCCTGGCCTTTACATCCTTTTTTTCATACAGGTTGAAAAGCTTCAGGTACTCCTCCGCCCGCTTTTCCCTTGCCTGCCTGCTTACATTGTAAATTTCTCCTATAAACATGAGGTTTTCCAGAGCGGTCAGGTCGGTGTAAACGTTGGCCTGCTCAGGCACTACCCCTACCTTCTGTTTGGCCTTTACGGGATGATGAAAGAGGGACTCTCCCATAATTTCCACCGAGCCTTTATCGGGGGATACCACCCCGGTTAAAATACGCTGGGTAGTGCTCTTTCCGGCTCCGTTAGGACCCAGGAATCCAAAAATGCTTCCGCCCCTTACTTCAAAACTAACCCCGTTTACAGCTTTAACGTCCCCGTAGGTTTTTACCAGGTTTTCTGCTTTTATTGCCGACAATGTAACACCTCTTTTTTTCCAGCTTTCTATACTGCATATAAATCTTACTTTTCTTGTTGATTTTCTTCAGAGCAGGGGTGGTTTTCTTCTT
>CAYODA010000018.1:0-19144 GCA_964402625.1 uncultured Syntrophomonadaceae bacterium
AAAGCTGAGCCGATGTTGTGGCCCTCGAACGGTAGCATGAGCCGAGCCAACCACATACACCAGCGAGACTGGAGAGCAAACGTATTTTTTTAGTAGTCACCCAAGAATCCTGACAAACGCACTATCAAACTACGCTTCGTTGTCTCCCGGCTCCAAAAGTTGAATTATCTCGTCAAGTATACAGTGGCTAACTTCTTTTTTACTCATTAGCGGCATTTCTACCATACTGCCATTCCGGTGAATTACCTTGACCCGGTTGGTATCTCCGGCAAATCCCGCTCCTTCCTCGGTAAGGTCATTGGCTACAATCAAATCCAGGTTTTTTGCCTGCAGCTTTTGCCGGGCGTTCTGCACCAGCTCCCTGGTTTCTGCCGCAAAACCAACCAGAACCTGGCTGCTTTTGCTTTCCCCCAGCTCTTTCAGGATATCCGGGGTAGAACAAAGGGTCAGGGTCAGGTTATCTTTTTTCTTAACCTTGTGCTCCTCAATTTCTGTTGGAGTATAGTCCGAAACCGCCGCAGCCTTTACCACTACGTGGGTACGGGAAAACCTTTCCCGTACAGCCTGCAGCATTTCCTCGGCCGATTCCACCCTTATTACTTCCACCCTCTCCGGGTCGGGCAAACTCACCGGCCCCGAAACAAGGGTTACTTCAGCCCCCCTGTCACGGAATGCTTCAGCCAGGGCATAACCCATTTTTCCGCTGGATTGATTGCTTATAAAGCGCACCGGGTCCAGCTTTTCCCGGGTAGGTCCTGCGGTTACCAGCACTTTGCGCCCTGAAAAATCTCTCTTCTTTAGGAGAATCTCCTGTATATAATTAAATATCCGGGAAGGTTCCGGCATACGCCCTTTACCAGCAGTGCCACAGGCAAGCTCACCTTCCCCGGGCTCCATAATTTTAAAACCCCGGGACCGCAACTTCTGCAAATTTTGCTGCACGGCAGGATTTTCGTACATGCCGTCATTCATGGAAGGAACCAGCACTACTTCGGCTCGGGTTGCCAGAAGCACAGAAGTTAACAGGTTGTCCGCCAAGCCGGAAGCCAGTTTGGCCAGGGTATTGGCCGTAGCAGGAGCTATCACGGCTACTTCAGGAAAAGTTGCCAGATCTATATGCCTGGCTTTACTTTCCGTATCATTATCAAAAAGATCTACCCCTACGGGTTTACCCGTCAGGGATCTGAAAGTTAGCGGAGCAATAAAATTTACTGCAGCAGGCGTCATTACTACCTGCACATCAAAATTTTGCCGCATCATGAGCCTTACGAGTTCAGCCGACTTGTATGCAGCTATTCCTCCAGTTATACCCAGCAATATCCTGGTCAGGATTCTTCACCTCAATCTAAAAGCAAAAGTCGGATTTTTGGCAAATAATACACGAAGCGAGAGCTTCCCGGTTGCATTGGATTATTGTATTGCTCTTTGTACAATCTCCCCTGAGCACGACTGTTCCTGTGCATGAAGAAATACACAGGAGATTTCGCCCCCTGTGTACTCACAAATCAATAAAATACAGTAGTTATTTAATTCCGTCCCTGGTCCTTTCGTATTCAATGTAACCGGCCTCAATTTCTTCCAACGCAATTGTTACTTCTTTGCTGGCACTGGTTTCTACCAGCGGTGTGCTGCCGTCCCTGATCTGCCTGGCTCTCTTGGCAGCAGTAATTACCAGAGTGTACTTGGAATCAACATTTTTCAGAAGTTCATCAATGGAAGGATATAACATGTTACCACACCCCACAAATTAATCTGTAATTGACACTTACTTTATTTCAAATAATTCGGCACTCTCAATGAAACCGCCTGGATTTAAGATAATAAGCCCCTGCAGCACACTTAAAGTCGGCTAACCCTACACTGTTCTGCGACAATTATTGAAGAAACCTGGTTTACCACTTCTCCCAGCTCTCCATTAACAACCATGTAGTCATACCTGTGGTAAGCTTTTAACTCTTCGTGAGCCACTCTCAGGCGCTCTTCTATAACTCCTCCTTCTTCTGTTCCTCTCTCCTTTATTCTTTTTTCCAGATCTTCTACAGAAGGTGGAGAAACAAAAATTAAAACAGCTTCCTCAAACATTTCCCGGACCTGAAGAGCTCCCTGAACGTCTATTTCTAAAAGCACGTTCCAGCCTTCTTCCAGACTCTGCTTTACTTTATCATAAGGCGTACCGTAGTAGTACCCATAAATACGGGCCCACTCCAAAAAAAATCCTTCATCTATTCTCTTTTTAAATTCATTCTCAGTAACAAAAAAATAACTTTCACCGTCTACTTCCCCATGTCGGGGGGGGCGGGTAGTCATGGAAGTTGATATTTTCAACCCGGACTGCCTTGAAACAAGCTCCCGGCATATTGTGCTTTTACCTACCCCGGAGGGGCCCGACATTACAATCAATAATCCGGACATCTAATCCTCATCACCGGAAGAGGTGTTTTCCTTGGTATGAAGGCGCTGTTTTACTGTCTCCGGCTGAACTGCGGAAAGAATAACATGTCCGCTATCCGTTACAATAACCGCCCTGGTCCTGCGGCCGTAAGTAGCATCAATTAAAACCCCATCATCCCTGGCTTCATTGATTACTCGCTTGATAGGCGCAGACTCGGGACTTACTATAGCCACGATCCTAGATGCAGACACAATGTTTCCAAAACCCACGTTAATCAGCTTAATACTCATTACCTAATCCTCCTTTTAATTTTAACCAGTTTAATTTTTAACATGCCTTTTAATAAAATACTACTCTATGTTCTGAACCTGCTCCCTCATTTTTTCCAGCTCTGCCTTGGCTTCTACCACCAGGCTGGATAAATCATAATTCCCGGCTTTAGACCCTGTAGTATTAACTTCACGAAGCATCTCTTGTAAAATGAAATCCAGCTTGCGACCTACAGCTTCATCCATTTCCAGGGTTTCTTTAAACGATTGCAGGTGACTCTCCAGGCGCGTGATCTCTTCTTCTACATTACTTCGTTCCGCAATCAATGCGCACTCTGTTAAAATCCTGTTTTCGTCCCACCCTGCATCTACCAGTTCAGATAAACGCTGTTGCAGTTTTTCCCGGTAATGCTCTACTACTGGACCGGAGGCGTCTTTCATGGAGGAAACCAGTGATTCCATCCTGCCACAGCGTTCTTCCAGGTCTTCCTTTAAATTCAAACCCTCATTCTGCCTCTGTTCCACCAGGTTATCCAGGGCTTCTTCCAGGGCTTTCCGGAGAACCTCCCATATTTCTTTCTTACCCGCATAATCACTCTTCACAGAAAATATCTCCGAAAACCTTAACAGGTGTTCCAGGGAAAGGTCATCCTTTATGTCAACTATATCCCTTACTCTTTCCAGAGAGTGAGCATAAGCGCGGACCATATTTTCGTTTACATTCAACTGATACATCTCTTCCGGTACTTCATCCAGGGCGGCGTTTATTTCTATCCGGCCCCTGCGAAGCTTCTCTGTTACCTTCTTTCTGACCGCATCCTCCCACTGCTGCAGTTCACGCGGCAGCCGGAAGAAAACATCCATGTACCGGTGATTAACCGTCTTAATTTCTACCGAAATCCCTATACCATGTTCTGTACTGCTTCCTCTACCATATCCAGTCATGCTATAAACCAACAGGCTCTCTCTCCCTACAATACAGCCGTTTTTTTTCATTATTCTTCTTTTACCATCCATATTACCATCAAAATGCTCCAATAACAAGGGCTATCTTGTATAAAGGAGCATATTACAGGAGATGTTTTTAATTTTGGCCATTTTCCACCAGCAGTAAAAACCATCCAGGAAGCCCTTAAAGTGCGTACAAAATAAACTGCCCCTGCTTATCTTAAAAGCAGGGGCACAGCCGGGGAATATTTGCTTTGATTTATAAGCTTAGAGGTTGAAACAGCCGCTTTCAATTTCTTTCAGGTAGTCTGTGCTTTTATCCTCTACCTGGTATTTGCAGCCTTCTACAGTAACCCGGTTGTTTGACATCCATACACTGGTTCCAAGAACTCCTACAAATAAGACTAACAAAGCTTCCATCCTTTCACCTCCCTTTAAAAACTTAAAGCAGAAATGATCTATAATTTCCAACTGGATTTCCTGTCTATTTGCTTAAATTTTAATACAATTTTCTTGTTTCTGTCTATTAGGGGATCTATTAATTTTTATCAGGGGTTTCCCCCATATTGAGATAGGGTAAACCATGATTAAATTATTTGGCGTAAAAATGAGTACAGTAAAGGAATAACCACACCTGGGGTGCAGAGCCAACAAGAAGCTTAATTGTATTTTCGAGCAGGAGGAATTATAAATTTAAGAAAGGAGTAGTTCATATGATTACATCTTTTCAGGAGTTTGTTCCCCTTATCATGGGTAACGGCGCCTCACTGAGGACAGGTATTAAAGTCAAGGAGATGGGTTGCCGTAAAGTGTTGCTGGTGCACGGCCAGGGTATGAAAAAGTCCGGTATAGCCGATAATATCCTCGGAAGAAAGAAACAGGCTATTTTTACTTTATTAGACTTCTAAAAAAATAATAACGGTTCTAAATGGGTTTAACCCGGTGGACTCCTGTCAAAATATTTATTGTATTTACTAGCCACACTTAGCAAAAATATAGTATTATAATATTAGGATTTGGCGCGCAAACACTTCTTTATTTGGGCCCTAATAGTGCCGGTTGCACTCACCCTCCTTATCCAGGTAGCCTTCGGGACAATTTTTGTACCCCCCCCTGGGCATTGTGGACGAGGGAGTCCCAGCTCCCCCGGGCAATAGGGCAAACGGAAGGTATAGAAACCCCGGTGAAAGTAGAAAACGTACATTTTGGGGAAAAAGGGCTGCCCTTGTCCCTGCGCCTGTTACCCCTAATTGTTTGCTACACACTGGTAATAGCGGGTGTGTGGGTGCCCACTTCCAGCCTGGTGGAGGAAAAAGAAAACAGCACCCTGGTAGCCATGCTGGTAACCCCGGTTTAGCTCCGGGAAATACTGACCGCCAAATGGCTACTGGAACTTATCGTAGTGTATGGTTTGAACTAATCGTTACCGCCGCAATCACGCTGGCCCTGCTGCCGGTAATTGCGGCGTTAAACAGGAAAATAAAGGAGTAATGCAAAAATGAAAAAGAAGTTAGTAGTATTTCTCTTGCTGACCGCACTGGTGATGTGTTTTGCAGGTGGGTTTGCTCCCGTTTCCGCCGTTGTGGAAAACGCCGAAACGGAGGAAGAAACAAATAACGACAACTTGCCACAAACCCCGGTTTCTATAAGCAACAACATAATTGAAGAGCTAACCGGTGCAGTAAACGAGTTAATGGAAACACTCTGGGCTTACATTGAGCTTCTTCAAGAGTTGATAGCAGAGATAATCTACGACAGGGAAACAGAACCCGACCCGGTAGAAGAACCCGTTTCCCCTCCTGCAGATGAAACCCCGGTTAGCGGTGTAGTGGAAGGAAATCTGTTAGACGAAAGCAGGCAGCCGCTTTCCGGTTTACGGGTGGCTCTGGGTAATCGAGAGGCTTTGACCGACAGAAACGGGTTTTTTTACTTTGAAGACGTGGCTTTTGGCAGCCATGAACTTCATCTCTCAGATGCGGAAACCGGGGAAGACATCTTTCTCACCGGCTTCAGCATCGATGAAAATAATCCCCGTTACCGGGTAAACCTGATTGTTTCTCTGCCGGACACCCCTGCAGAAGAAGAAATTGTAGTGAGCCCGGAACCGGTGGAAGAACTACCACAACCCCTACCCGGAGGGAACTTGTTTTTATTTTTGGTATTGCTCCTTTTAATAATAGTAATAATATTTCTGGTAATACTACGTCGCAGGCACCTCCGGGTGGTGGACATCAAAACCGGAAAAACCCTGGATAAACAAAAAATCAAGGTATATCCCCGGACTACCATTGACCTGACAGAAGCATTTATTCGGACTAGCGGTGCTTCGGTAAGAGTCCAGTTTTTAAAACCTGTAAGAAAAAAGCTATCCGGGTGCCGCGTACTCTTTTTGAACGAAGAAGAAATCGTAGACAAAATCGAGGAGTACACCGGGGAACTGGAACACACGGTAAAACTGCCGGGCATAACAGAAGAAACAGCGGGGGAAGCAGAGGAAGAAAAACTGCGGGAAGAAACACCGGAAGTGGAAAAAGATCAATCTGTCGCCCGGGAAAATGAGGATAATAACGGGGCAAAGTAACCGTGAAATGAAGGTTTATGTACCTTTGAGGGACTTAAATGTTAAATATCCAGGGTCCGCCGGTTCGTATTATCCCCCCATCATGAAAATTTTCGATGGGGGGATATTTTTCTTCGTTCCATCTGGAACCGTATATACATTCTTCTACGGTACACCCTTACCGGTAAAGCAGCAGGCCCACGTAAGCCACTGTGCCTTTCCCGTAGAAATAGGGAATACCGTGCTCCCTGGTTAGTTTCATCACATCAATACCATAGGCTTCCAGGGAAGCCATTGCTTTTTCCGGGAAGCGGCAGGGTTCCCCGTCTACCCAGGCACACTCTTGGCAAACATCACAGTGTCCCGCCCCCAGCAGCAAAGTTTCTTCCAGGGGAAATCTCTCTAAGGCAGTATTCAAAAGGTTACGCATTACCTTTTCGTGAACTTCTTTACCGGCCTGCATTCCCCTGTAGTCAAACGAACTCTTTAGATAGTGCATGGTTTGCACCAGTATTCCATCGGCAAATCCCAGCACCCGGTCTTTTAATTCTTCCACCGATCCTACAGCGGGAGGGCAAGCCCAGTTTTTATTGTATTGGCCGCAGTGGTTCATTGCACAGTACTTTCGCACTTCTTGGGAAAACTCAATAAGAGAAAAATTCAGCCCAACTGCTTCGCTGCAGCCCAGTTTTTTGGCTTCCTGCACCAGTTCGTTTTCTATAAACAAAATTTCAACCTCCAGAGATATTCAAAAGAGAAGATTCTTTTGGCTCCTACTGTATGGCGGCAGGATAATGCCTGCCTACCAGGAGCACGCCCAGCCCCGCCACAACGGCCAAAACGCCGGCAGTACCAAACACCGCACCCAGGCCAAGCCACCCGGAGACCACGCCCAGCACCAGGG
The DNA here is from genome assembly GCA_964402625.1 of uncultured Syntrophomonadaceae bacterium. GTDB lineage: Bacteria > Bacillota > Dethiobacteria > DTU022 > PWGO01 > PWGO01. The sequence continues at coordinate 7,074 of CAYODA010000018.1, forward strand.
GAGAAGTGGACTGGCCTACAAAATTTAAGGAGTTGTACAGGGAAGTAGCGGCACCCACGTACCGGGGTTGTACCGCATGCGTGATCATGGTATTAAGCAGTGGGAATACACAACCCATGCCAATCCCGAACACAAGCAGACTGATACCTACACCGGGCACGGTGTCCATAAAAGGTAAGGCGGCAAAAGATGCAGCAATTAAAATAAACCCAAAGCTGATGAGGCGGACGGTGTTGAAACGTTCAGCTACCTTTCTTATCATTATTGAAACCAGGGCCACCGCCAACGCCTGTATAGCCACTACCATGCCTGCAATTCCTTCAGAAACCCCTACATCCAGGACCAGCAGGAGAGGAATAAAGGTTATGATGGCGTAAAGAGAAAAAGCCACCATAAAATTGGTCGCCGCCAACAACAGGAAAGACTTGTTTTTGATTATAACTCCATAATTGGACACAAACCCCCACAGGGAAACATCTTTATTGCCACCGGTGGCAGGCATCCAGAAATATATGGCCACTGCCAGGGGAATACTCACGGTGTAAAAAAGGAAGGCAAAGCGCCAGCTTAAAACCGCCAGGTTCCCGCCGATAATTGGAGCGATCGTTCCTCCTATGGCTAAAACACTGGTTAAATATCCCATTGCTTTTACTCTCTTCGGACCCTCAAAAAAATCGCGGATCAGGGTCATGGCTACCGGTAAAAGACCGGCAATCCCCATACCCTGCAAGGCTCTTATCACCAAAAGAACGGTAAAACTGGGGGCAAAGGCAGCCAGGAGTCCGGCAAAACCATTCAGCAGAAGGCAAGGGACCACCACCTGCTTACGTCCCAGTTTGTCTATTAAGGGACCTAAAAAAGGCATGGTAACAGCGGTAAAAAAAGTATAAACTGCAAGCACCTGCCCTACCCTGTCTTCCGTCACCCCAAAAGGCTCAATTAACGCCGGAAGAACCGGCCCCAGCAGCGCACCACCCATCATTCCCAGGAGGGTGATGCCGAGTATCAAGAAAAATGTTCTGCTCAAAAAACCAATTGATGTATCTTGCTTATTATTTTCCTCGGCTTTTTCCATAAATAGTACCTTTCTATTTTAATTTAATTGTGACATATTAAGACCAATTACTTTGAATTATATACCATAATTGTAAAAGCTGGCAACCAGTAGAGTTTTTTTAAGATTATAATAAAGTAACAGCCGTCTCTCGTGTTCAAAACCGTTAAAAAAAATATGGGGGTAGCCCTTCTTTTACCCCTTGGGTTTTGGAGGTTTACCCCGGGATTGTGCTGGAAACCCCGTTTGTAGTATGATAACATCTACTCAGAAAATAACCTTGTTCCCCTACCTTTACTTTCCTTAATCATACATTTCCTTCCCCCCACCGGGGGGGGGGTCGGGGGGGGGGGCGATACTACTCCGTAAATACTAACCAGGAAAGGAAGGGTAAAAAAATGTTAATGAAGTTACAGTTGCAGACAGAGGAACGGTCTCAAATGATAGACGTAACCGGTAAGGTACGGGAAGCTTTACAAAAAACAGGAATATCCGAAGGGCTGATTACTGTTTACTGCCCTCACACTACTGCCGGTATGACCATAAACGAAGGAGCGGACCCGGATGTAGCAGGCGACATCCTCCGGCACCTGGATGAACTGTACCCCTGGGATAGCCCGGGTTACCGGCACGGAGAAGGCAATTCTGCAGCCCACCTTAAAGCAAGTGCTGTGGGGGCATCCCAGGCGATACCCCTGGAAAACGGTACAATGCTGCTGGGAACCTGGCAGGTTATATACTTTTGCGAGTTTGATGGTCCGCGGCGGAGGACATTCGTGGTAAAAATCACAGCATAGGGCCTATTTTTTGACCACTGCCGGAAGAGTAGTTTTTAAGCTTTACCCCACACTATCTTTTTTTAGACAAATTTCTTTCTGTTATCTGTTTTCTACTTCTATTTCCCTTTAAATTACAAGTAGATTTTTAACTCTTCTCCGGCTACGCCTCCTGCCTGGGCTCGTACCTGGATTCACGCAGCCCGAGGCTTACCAGCATACCGTAAGTAACCGCAAGCTTCAAGTTGCCGTAAAACAGGTCACTTCCCGGTGCGTTTATATGTTCCGGGTTCAGACGTTCTTCCCATAAAGGAGCGGTTGCTTCCAGAACGTGGCCGGTAGAAGGTTTTTCTTTAAAAGCTTTATACACCTCGTCCCGAAAAGTTCTCATGAAACCGGTATGTTCCTTAAACAGGGTTTTAGTATCTTCCTCACCCGAGATGACGCCAAAATGTCCAAAACCAACCGCTTGAGGATAAAGCAAACTCATCTTCTCCACGCTCTGCATATAAGTATCAAAATCAAAATTGGGTGGCATACTGGTAGAACCGGTTATTATTTTGGAAGGATTATAGTGAGTCCCACACGCTTCACCGGCAAACAGGAAGACCGCTTCTTTTCCCTGAAAAACACAGGGAGAACAGTGATCCGGGGTATGTCCCGGAGTATGTACGAGCTTTATTTTGGCACCCGTTTCAAACTCCACGGGCAAGTAACCATCAGGCTCCACCAGGACAAAGGCTTCGTCAGGCAAGGGTTCCATGGTTCCTACAAACGGACCAAAGGTGGTTTGTGCTCCCGTCAGGTGTGCCCCGGCATTGTTTAAAAGATTTTTGGTTGTAGAGGTTGTAAATATCCGGAACCCGGGGTTTTTATCTTTCATTATATTCCAAAGGGTAGAGGTGCCTCCGCCATGGTCAAAGTGATAGTGAGTTAATACTATTCCTGAAAGTTTTTCCAGGGGCACACCTTTACTGGGAAGGGTCTCCAGAACGGTTTTCACATTATCCGAGGTTCCCACGTCCATAAGCAACGCAGTCTGACCATCATAATAGCAAAAGGCAGTAGTAATCTCCTGAAGATCAAACTGCATGGTGTCAATCAGTATTATATTAGTATCTTCGGTGTACTCTTTTCGGTGTATCGGCATTTTTAGTCCCCCTGACTTTACATGATCTTCCCGTTACTTCTACATCTTTAACTGTTTTCCTTCAATTTACTTAAATATTTAGATCAGTTAAATAAAGCAGAAAACCCGGGCGCAGTATTTGATACGGGGAAATACTGGAGAAAAATTTCAACCACATGTTCTCAAAACTAAAAAAGCTTAAACATGTTTTCTTCTCCCAATGACTGAGCACCAATGGCCAGCAGCAAATAAAAATTGCAAAATGCAAAAAGAACAGAAGATTTTAGGGGCAGTCTTTAAAAAGTTAGCCTCTACCCCACTGTCCTAAAGCAGGTGCCTGATGACTCCAGACAAACTCTTTTATTCTTTTATTTAAGATATCAAGGCAACATTGTAGCAGGAGCCTCTTTATACATGCTTTCATAGTAATCAAGAATCATGCGTTCAGAAGAGAACTTCCACTCGGCCATTTCAATACTGGCGCGCATCATTTCCTGCCAGCGGGAGTGGTTTTCGTAATAAGTGGGGATGACTTCCGTCAGCAACACCCGGTATAGAGCCTGCAGATCTCTTTCGTCCTCATCCAGGTGCTCGTTTTCCTCTTCGTGCTCCAAAAGCCAGCCGCTAACCCCGTGCTCTACTCCTTCCACAACCCAGCCGTCTACCACGCTCGGGTTGAGTACCCCGTTAAGGGCTGCCTTCATCCCGGAAGTACCGCTGGCTTCCATGGGGCGCCGGGGATTATTTAACCAGAGATCACAGCCGGATATCATGTATTTGGCAATTTTCATGTCGTAGTTTTCCAGGAAAATTACGCTATTGCGAAATTCACGGTCCATGCGTATCAGGTCCCTGATAATGCTTTTGCCAAAATCGTCATCCGGGTGAGCCTTACCGGAGAAAACCAGCTGAAGCTTGCCTTCTTTTATAACCGGAGAAATAATGGAAGTATCACCGAATATGAGATCACTTCGCTTATAGGCCGTTGCCCGGCGGGCAAAACCCACTATTAGCGCATCGGGATTCATCTTTTCCCCGGTTTTATGGCGAATAAACTCTATCAGCTCTTTTTTGGCCTGCATGTGAGGCGCCCAGAGATCTGTGCCGTTCCGGTAAGCTTCTTCTATAGCCGGGTCCTGCCAGGTGGGTACATGAACACCGTTGGTAATGGTAATTATTTCCGGTATATTGTCGGTATCACCCCACAAGTTTCGGCTGGTCTTCCCGTGCATTCGGGAAACAGCGTTGGCCTTATTGGATAGCCTCAGGGCTGCTTTAGTCATATTAAATGGTTCTCCCCCGATCTGCATCATCTGATCGTGGTTTAGCCCCAGGTAGGCTCCTAACTCCTGTAACTGATGATGTGAGTGTTTTTCATTCCCTGCCTCAACCGGTGTGTGAGTAGTAAATACTACCTGACGCCGGGTCTCTTCCCAGGCCTGCTCAAATGAAGCACCTCGCTCCATTTTTTCCCGGATAAGCTCCAATCCGGCAAAAACTGCGTGTCCTTCGTTAAAATGATAAAGGTCCACCTGGTAATTTAAGGCACGCAGGGCCCTGATACCACCAGCACCCAGGATCATTTCCTGGGCTATCCGGGCTTCATTGCCACCACCATAAAGGCGGCTGGTTATCCAACCGTGCTTGCTTTCAGGAACTGCTGCATCAAGGAGATAAAGCGGGGCGTTATTATAGTGATCTACCAGCCAGACCCGGCAGGGAACACTTACTCCACGGATTTCTACGTTTACTGTAATTCCGGTTTCTTTTAGAAAATCAAAATCGTGCTCAGGATAAACATCATAGGGGTTGCCATGTGCGTCAATGTACTGTTCCGTATAGTCCTGACGCCAAAGGATACCTATACCCACCATGGGCAAATCCTGATCGCTGGCCGCCTTTAAATAGTCACCGGCCAGAACCCCCAGGCCCCCTGAATATATCGGAAGGTTTTCATGTAAACCGTACTCCATGCAGAAATAAGCCACATGCGGTGAGCGGTTTTTGTTGTTTTCTTCCATAATAATCCGGCAAGGCCCAAGTGCTTGCCGCTTCACCCCCTTACATGAAGATTGTCTTGATCTTAGATTTCTCTTATAATTTTTCAATTAGAGAGGAATCTTATGCCCGGGTTTTTTATTTTTATTTTTGCTCTGTTAAAGTTTGTTGATTTTGGATAAAAATTCTTAAAGCGATAGCAAATAAGCTACCGCTTTAAAACGCATAATTTAGAGAATGTACAATAAAATTAAATTATTTATCTAACACTAAATCTCTGTTTAATATATGATTAACTGTCAAAAAATGAATCATAATCCAGGTGATAAAGGTCTCCTTCTAACTCAACATAAATCTCTTTTCTTGATGAAGGCTGTCGTCATACTCCGGCAAACGCTTTCTTATTTTCACCCAACCCCTACTTTCTGTATTTATTTCTAATAAAAAAGCCGCCTGCGATTAACAGGTATAATCAGTTTACTCCAGGGGCTCGTCGTAATAGATATACCGGCTTAGCCTTATGCGCCCCTCTTCCCGATCAAAAACGTAGTAGTACACCCTGTTGATAGTTTGCCCTCTACCCAGGGATGGCGGGGGAAACTGGGCATGTTGGATGTGGTTAATATTCTTCATGACCGCTTTGCCACCCAGGTACAACATCTGGTTGGAAGACATGTTGGTGGTCAAATGGGGAAACACTTGGTTGATCATGGATGGATAAGATGTAACCGGCGCATCTAACGCGGATTCCATAATGGATTGCATAATATCCCTCTGTCTTCTGGCTCTTGCAAAGTCAGAATCGATCTTACGAATACGGGAAAATTCAAGGGCCTGCAGCCCGTTTAAAACGTGCACCCCTCCGTTTTGGATGCCCGGTATTTCCCTGGCTTCCCGATCCGTCACCTCTACCTCCACACCACCTGCTGCGTCAACCAAAACGGGCATGGAGGAAAAGTTTACTGAAACGTAATGCCGGACATCCAGGTCAAAACTGGTGTTAATGGTCTTTATAGCAAGTTCCGGGCCGCCAAAAGCATAGGCATGGTTGATCTTATCCAGGCCACGACCGGGTATCTTTACGTAAGAATCTCGCATTATAGAGGTGATCTTTATCTTATTATTTATCTCATCGAGGGTTAAAATCATGATAGCATCACTCCGTCCGGTCATACCGTCCCCTGCGTCAATGCCAAAAACAGCAATATTGGTGATTCCCGGCCTTCCGCTATCTTGGCTAATACCCAGGGCTTCGTCATCTTCGGCAATTCTCCCTTGCTCCACCCGCCCCAGCAAGTAAAGTGTGCAGCCGTAAGCGAACAACCCAAGCAACAATAAAACCACCAAAAGCTTTATATATCTTTTTCTTTGAATTTTACCCGCCCGAATTTTCCGCTCATCCTTTTCCGAAGGAGCCTCATCCTCCACGATGTGGCCGCCTTCTTCGCTTTTAGCCGGTTGAGCGTCTTTTTCTTTATTCCGCTTCGCGGTCAGTATTAAAAGTATTAAAAGCAAAATTACGAGAAAGAGCATAAAACCAAATAACGGGTCTTGAAAAATCCTCGCAAAAAGAGTAGAGTCTTCCCCTTCCACTATATCTACGGTGAACTCCGCGTTGAAGCCGTGGTGCCCCAGGGTGACTAATTGGTCTTCCGCCACTTCTTCACTGTTGAAGCCGGTGACAGACATAAGCTCAAGGGGTACTTCTTCTTCTTCTCCACTACTTAACTGACGGTAAACCACCAGCCCGTCCAACTCCAGCTCTTCCCCAACCGGGTAGGTGGTTTTATGAGGTTCAGAAACTAGTCTAATGCCCTGCACCGTGGTTTCTCGCTCCTCCGGTTCGACTACCTCGTCTTCACCGGTACCGGGCTCGGGGGGGTGTTCTCGATACTCGAAGACCACTTCTTTTTCTACCCCATCATTAGAAATCACCACCGTTTGATTTACCGGGCTGATGAGATGGTAACCCTCAATACTCTTGGCCTCAAAGGTGTACTCCCCTAAATCAAATTCCCGCACCACTGCTTCGCCAATTTCTTCACCGTTTTCATCCAGGTAGCGTACGGTGATAGTCCCCTGCCCGGTTTCCGGTTCCTCTACCCCGGTATCCTGCTCTTCTTCATCCTCTTCGTAAGACCTCTCTTCTTCCTCTCCTACATCGTTCTCTTCCGGAATCTGTTCTTCGTTCTCGGCCATTGATTGGACGTACACGGGAGCAGGAAATTGAATCAGGAGCAACAGCAAAACAGTGAATACAGTTAATAGATTCTGTAAGAAGTTTTTTTTCATTTTCCTCACCTTTTCTATTCGTTTCGGGTAAAGATAATCGGGTATAGTAAACCATTCCGTAATAAAAAAATAAAAACCGGGTATAAACTTTAATCAGAGGTGTTGTTGCCATCCAAGAACACCCAATAGTAATACCGTTAAAAACAAAACCCCTAAAATACTTATATTACTTTAACTTTATTCTCTTCAACTTCTTCATCTCTCATATGTATTCTAAAAAACTTCCGCATTATAACACGTCAAGCACTATGCAGCCATATAAAAATACCTGCTCAGGTTAACCAAGCAGGTATCATAACTTCCTCTTTGGACAACCGGATATTTTGTCATTAAGCTTAACTAAAAACTCCCGATCTGCCTCCTGTAAATATTTTTCTTTTTCTTTAAAGCTGCAGGTTGTTTTTACTTGCTTGACAAGGTAATTATATTATGAAATACCTGATTGAGCAATGACATTTCCTTGTTTAGTAGCGTGTATAAAGCTGTGATTTAAACAAAAGCGTTGTACTGACTATATTTATTATATACTCTCATATAATAAGTTGTTTTATAATTTGGCTCAGTAAATTAGGAGTATAAGAAAGAATAAATGTTTTCATCTGTCTCCGCTTCGCTACGGTGACGCTCAAACCGTCCCCAGGGTTATTTACTAAAGTACCCGCAAATGTTATGGCAAATGCCACCAGAGTTAAAATATCTGAAACCATTCTTGATCTTTTATCCATAAATACCAAAAACTTACCTGCAATACTGATTTATTTTTTGAAAAATTAAAACAACGCATAATTTATCATCAAACTTGTTTCCTCTTGATAAGATATATCCACACCTTACTAATCAGGTTTCGGATAGCGGTAGTGGCCAATTATCTCCCATTCTTTTAGGAGGTTTTCTTCCGCTGCACCGGAAATGTTATGGAGAATTAAAGGAATTCCATCCCTGCTTGTTCTATCTGAAACTATTCCCACGTGCTTTCTACCAGCGGGCAAATCCCACACTATAATGTCTCCCGGGCTGTAAGCTTCCTGGCCTTCAGCTTCACCGGGGGGCATTTCTTTCGCATGTCTCTCAAAGTAGACCATTTGATTGGGGACTCTTCTATGGTCAATATTGGGATCCGGTACTGCAAGACCCCAGTTATCAGGATAAAGGTCAAAATTCTCCGAAATATCTTCATGCAGTCGTCTTTGCAGATCTATCCCCGCATACCTCAAAGCTCTTACCACCACATCAGTACACGCTCCCCTATCTTCCGGGGGATCCCCACCAGGATAATCTATATCATAGTAGGACATATCATATTCTACCTCCCGCTCTACCTCCTGGCGAGCTCCATACACGATCCAATCCGCTTCAGTGCGCTCTTGTTGCGGTATGTCCTCCGCCAGGGTTTGCTCCCGGTCATTGGTTTCTCCGTTATTTACATAAGAATCATTTTTAATATCCATTCCGCATCCGGGAATCGAGAATAAAGAAAAAACAACTATACAACAAACTAAAAGCACTCGTCGAAAGTGCATTTTAAAGAATGACGAAGCCATACCAAACATTTAGACGTCTCCTTTTTTAAAAATAAACCATAAAATAATTTGGATACATTGTAATTATTATTAAGCTTTTTACTCCTTTAAGACCAAGGTATAGGCTCAAAATGATTTAACCTGATACGTAGTTAAGTTTTCTCCGGATTCCGGAAGTAACCAGAATATCACTTACTTCCTGCCATTTGTTTAAGGTGTAGATATGTAACCCATCAATGCCGGCATTAATATACTCATAAATCTTTTTTACAGTATACTCTTTGCCTGCTTTTTTAAACTCTTACGGATTGTCACCGTATCTGCCAATGATTTCTGCCAGGTCCCGGGGCATCGCGCTACCATTAGAAACGGCCATGCGAATCGTCGGTTCCTTGCTGAGGACCGGCATTACTCCCACTACAATTGGCAGATAGATCCCTGCCTTACGGATTTTTTCTACCCACCATAAATATTGATCCACATCATGGCAGAGCTGGATCATGATAAAGTCGGCCCCGGCATCCTGCTTTACCTTCAAGTGAGCTATATCGGAAGTGAAAGATTCGGCCTCAAAATGCTTTTCCGGGTTTGCTGCCACTGCAATAGTAAACTCCGGAAAACCTTCTGCAATATATTCCACCAGCTCATTGGCATAGTGGAAATCGCCCCTGGTGCCTTCCCACCCTTCCGGTAAATCGCCTCTTAGAGCCAGGATGTGGTCTACACCAATTTGGAGGTATTCTTGTAACTCTTCTTTTATCATTTCTCGGGAATTGCCTGTGCAGGTATAGTGGGTGACCGGGATCGTTTTACCGCTCTCTTTAATGGCCCGGCATACTTCAACATTCCTCCCGGCATTGGTTCCCCCCGCACCGTAAGTGCAGCTTATAAAATCAGGCTCAAACTGATAAAGATGTTCCAGTGTATTTAAGAGAGGTTCCATAGGCTTGTTTTCCTTGGTAGGAAGCACTTCAAAGGAGAAGCTCATTTTTTTGTCCATGACTTCCAGCGCATTCATAACTCCGCCTCCAAGATTTGTCATTCAAGATTTTTTCGGGTTTCTGAGCCCCATAAACTCTTTCCTTAATTTAAACAACAACTTTCCTACTTATTTTGTCTAATTTTTAATAATGTAGGCTCTAAGAAGTCTTGGTTTAATGGTTTAGTAGGAAAATTAGTTTGTTCTTTTAAATAAAAGGCAATGTCCCTAATACTAAATCCCTACTCCCAGTATACCTCCTAAAGTATCTCTTTGAAAGTTCTACCAATTTTAGGTTTTGCTAGCTAGCTGCCAATTGATAATAGGTCTAAAAATAAAAATAATTTACTTCCTCTTCATTTGCTTCTTCAGTCTTTCTCCTGTTAAGCAAAAGCCCGGCTATTAGTGCCGTGATCGGAATAGCAACTACAAGACCGATACTGCCAGCTATTCCACGGACTACCTCAGTAGCCACCAGGTCCATATTAATAATTCTTAACCAGTTCACGTTGTCGTAGGTTATTAATAGCATTAAAGGAATAGAGCTTCCTACATAAGCCAAAATCAGGGTATTGGCCATTGTGGCCATAATATCTCTTCCTACATTCATGGTTGACTGAATCAGATGGTAAAGAGAAATTTTCGGGTTAACTTCTTTTAATTCTGCAGCAGCTGAGGCTACAGACATACCCACGTCAGAAACTGCTCCCAGAGAACCGATTATAATACCTGCATATAAAAGGCCCCTGATATCAATATTTTCCCCCAGGTAAAATAAAGTCTGGGCTTCCTCATCACTAAAGCCGGTAAGGTGAGAGAACTCTCCTATCCAGAATGCCAGCAAACCTGCCACAAGCACACCAGAGGCAGTTCCCAGTATAGCTGAAAAAGACTTGGCATTAATTCCTCCAATTACCAGCAGAATAAAAACAATAATTCCTACAGCGCATACGGTAGATAAAAATATTGGATTATAACCTTCCCATAAAAGAGGAATCATCACCTTTACAAGCACCAGTCCGGTAAACGCTATGGTTAACAAGGTTTTCCATCCTTGTTTCCTTCCCACTAAAACAAGCAGAATAACAAATAATGCAGCCAGATAATATATACCGCGATCCCTGACCATGTCATGAATATATATATCTTCAATAGCTCCATCGGGGGCTGTTTTTACTCCCAGAACCACCTCCATTCCTTTTTCTATATCGGTTTCAGCGTAATGGTCATCTTCACGGTGGTAATAAAAATAATTCGTCGTTTTGCCCTGGTATGGCCCACTGGTGATTTCCAGCTTAACATCTCTTTCCAGAAAATAATCATCTTGGCGCTGTTCTTCTATAGAAAGTACTTTTCCCCGGTAATACTCAATGTTTATCTCCTCGCTCTCTGCAAGGGCACGGTCACAGGGAAGTAAAACAACCAGGGTGGCCGTCAAAATAAAAACCAGTGTTACGAACATTAAAATACCTGTTTTTTTACGCAATTTATATACCTCCGTCCCGGATGTTTTATTGAGTAATTGAATAATTTTTATATTAGGGCTTAATCGACAATACCCTCACACCAAAACTTTCAAAAAAAATTTTTTTACAGAAGTTCTTTATCTTAAAAAGCAAGCTCCAGTTATGGAAACACCTTGTGATTCTAATTCATCAATAATGTCTGTGTCATCTATTGGATTTTCAATTAAACGCAGTGTTTTAAGATTTGTTAAGTCTTTTAGAGGAGTAATTTCATTTATTGAATTATATCCCAGGTCTAGTTCCTGCAGATTACTAAGCTCTCCTAATGGGGTGATGTCAGTCACTTCATTCCTATATAGCCCTAATACTTCTAAGTTATTTAATTCTAACAAAGAATCAACTTCCTGTATTTCATTATTACCTAATCGCAATTTCTTCAGATCATCGTGACTTTCAAGAGGGGAAATATCTAATATTTTATTTTCATTTAAATAGAGTGTTTCTAAGTTTGATAAACCCTTTAGTGGGCTGAGTTCGGTTATTTCATTTTTTTCATCTTCATCGCCCCACTGCAAGCTTGTCTCTTCATTAGTTAAATATAAAGTTTCTAAGTTTGTTAAATTTTCTAATGGCTCAATGTCATCTATTTGATTTCTACAGAGTTGTAACTGTTCTAAATTCTCCAATTCAGACAATGGGCTTATATCTTCGATTTTATTATCATTTAAAAATAATTGTTCAAGGTTTGTTAATTCTTCGAGAGGGGTTATGTCTTTAATTTCATTGTATCTCAATCGCAAATCAGTTAAGTTAACAGCATATTCTAATCCCGTGAGGTCTGAAATATCTTCTTGATA
>CAYODA010000019.1:0-13183 GCA_964402625.1 uncultured Syntrophomonadaceae bacterium
GGCAGCTCCTGAAACCTATCCCGGATCTGTGCCAGGGGAATGTTTCTGGCTCCGGGCACCTGTCCTTCTTCTTCCAGCTCTTCCGGGTTTCGCACATCTACAATTTCTATCCCCGACTTCTCCAACCCTTCTTCCTCTATCTCCAATAGCTCGGCTGCACCAATTACTTGAAGATCCTGCTGCAGTATGTTTCCGGCCGCGTATCCCGCAATATTTGCGGGGTCTTTGGCCGAAGAGAAAGGAGGGGCGTAGGCCAGCTCCAGCTGCTGCAGAGAGTATACATCTTCTTTCATACGCAGGGCGGCAGCCAGCACATCGATTCGCTTGTCTACGCCGCTTTCCCCTATTGCCTGGGCCCCGTATATTTTACCTTCAGGGCTGAACAGGAGCTTAAGGGCAATCTGGCTGCTACCCGGATAGTAACCGGCGTGGGATCCGGGGTGCACTATACAGCTGTGGTAATCCAGTCCCGCCTCTTGCAGCGTCCGCTCGTTGGCCCCCGTTCCAGCTGCCACCATATCAAAAACCTTGAGCACGGAGGTTCCCTGGGTTCCCTGGTAAGCCTCCATGCGACCGGCGATGTTGTTGGCCACGGTCCGGCCCTGCTTGTTGGCCGGGCCGGCCAGGGGGATTAAAGCCTTGTTACCGGTAACAAAGTCTTCTTTTTCCACCGCGTCGCCCAGGGCGTAAATGTGGGGATCGGAGGTCTGAAGGTACCGGTTTACTTTAATTCCCCGCTCTACTTCCAGGCCCGCTTCCCAGGCCAGGTTTATCTCGGGCTTTACCCCAACAGAAAGCAAAACCATATCCGTTTCCAGCTCTTCCCCGCTGTTCAATTTAACTTTTACTCCTTTATCGTGGCTCTTTTCAAAACCAGCCACCCCGTCTCTCAGATGCAAGGAGACCCCTTGCCGGCGCATGTACTGCTGCATAAAGGCAGCCATCTCTTCATCCAAAAACGGCAACACCTGCGGAAGCATCTCCACCACGCTCACCTTGATACCCCTGTGAAACAGATTCTCCGCCATCTCCAACCCTATAAAACCGGCTCCCACCACAACAGCCGAGCCGGGGTTGTTTTCCCGGATAAAGTCGTAAATGCGGTCGGTGTCGGGAACGCTGCGCAGGGTAAAAACAGAAGAAAGCTCAGCCCCAGGGAACGGCGGGCGTACGGCTTCCGCTCCCGGGGACAATACCAGCTTGTCATAGCTTTCCCGGTATTTTTCCCCCGACACCTGATCTTTTACCTCTACAGCTTTGGCTTCACAGTCCAGGGAGGTGACTTCGCTGTTTGTTCTTACCTCTATATTGAACCACTCTTTAAACTGCTGCGGAGACATAACAAAAAGTTCTTCCCGGTCCTGGATGATTTCTCCAATGTAATAAGGTAAACCGCAATTGGCATAGGATACATGCTCTCCCCGCTCGAATAAAACAATTTCCGCTTCTTCATCAAGGCGGCGAAGCCGGGCTGCCGTGCTGGCACCTCCTGCAACGCCTCCTACAATAACTACTTTTTGACTCATAGAGCATCTACCTCCTGCAATAACTGGTTATATTATTACTCTATCACTACTCTACCACACATCCAATAGTCTGCGGGTTAGAGCGGGTATTTTCTATTGCTCTTCTATATTATCTATTTCTTTTAAAAAGTGGTTTACCACCCGGGGGTCAAAGTGACTGCCGCTTTCCCGGCGTATGTAGTCCAGTGCTTCCTCCCTGCTCCAGGCTTTCCGGTAGGGCCGGTCGCTGGTCAGTGCATCAAAAACATCAACTACTGCAAAGACACGTGCCTCGAGAGGGATTTCCTCCCCCTGGAGGCCGCGGGGGCAACCCGTGCCGTCCCATTTTTCGTGGTGACAATAGGGGATATTCAAAGCCGGGCGCAGGTACTCTATTGGGGAGAGCATCTCCAAAGCCATCCGGGGATGTTGCTTCATGATCTCCCACTCTTCTTCGTTTAGCTTGCCGGGCTTTAATAGAATTGTATCAGTAACACCCATTTTGCCAATGTCGTGCAGCAGGGCACCCCGCTGAAAAGGTCATTTTCAATGAGTTGGAAAATCCCGTTTTTTTCATTCTCGAGGAGCAGAAAAAGACCCGCATTTGATGTTAGATTCTTAGCTTTAAAATCAAGTTTGTTGATCATAATTTCGATCCCTCTTTTCCCCTTTTATTACTATTATTGTACCATATCTGGGGAGCCAAAGGCAGATAATTCAACATGTTTTTGTGATTTTTTCTTTCACCCCTTGGGTGAAAGTTGGATTTTGATGGGAATCATATGTATTATGGCTTCAAAGGTGTTTTTCGTTTTGTTGACGCAGAATCCCCAAAATGACATTTTTACCCATGCAAAAAAGCTATTTCTGACCCGGGGGTATACCGGAACTACCCTGGAAGACATTGCCAATGCTTCTGACTATGGCATCGGTACTTTTTATAACTATTTTAATTCCAAGGCCGATATATTCCTGGCAATTATGACCGATGAATTAAAGAACAATTCGGCAGAACAAAAATATGTGCCGCTGAATACGGAAACAAGTACTGCTGATCTAACCCTGGCATTTATTTGGAACCTGGCTTAGCCCCTTCAAAGTAAAAAGAAAGAAATGTGGAGAGAACTAATTTCTGTTGCCATGTGATCGATTGAAACTGATACCAAGCTATTGCAAAGGTTAAGCGAGTATGACAGTCAGTTTGTTGAACAGTTGATAAAATTTTTTAATGATCAAAAAAGCAAGGGTGCCCTTTCGAGTTCTTTTCCATCAAAAACCTCCGCCAAAGTAATTTTCAATATTGTATTATCCAGCTTTATGTTTTACATTTACACCCCCGAAACAACCCTGGAAGAACTAAGAGAAACCATTAGCGAGCAAGTGCATTTTATCCTTGAAAGCTGGGAGGTTTAAGAAAAACGTTGCTCGCAACTGCTGTTGATTATGTAATAGCCGTTTCATTATAGTTGAATGGAGTGATAAACTTTGAAAAAGGTTCTAGTAATATCAGGCAGGCAATACCATGGGTATTGTAAGAACCCTGGAAGATTTAATCAAAGAAAAAGATGAGAATGTGGAATTCAAATACCTCTATTTAATAAATAAACAGCTCAAGTGGTGCCGGGGATGTTTGAACTGCCTGAAGAAAGGCGGCAACTTTTGTCCTCTCAAAGATGACAGCGCTGCTATCAAGGAAGAAATAGATTCTGCCGACGGCTTGATCTTCGCCTCTCCATGTTATGCTCATCAGGTATCTGCTATATTTAAAATTTCATGGACCGCTTCGTGTACCTGGACCACCTGCCGGAATATATTGATATTCCGGCCCTTGTAATTGTAACTACCGAAACTGATGGTGCCACAAGGGTTGCAAAAGTATCTTTGCATCATAGTAGTAAGAGCTTTGCAGCCAGCCCCTGTTTTCCCAAAACTCATAACGGCCGGGCATTATTTCCTCGTAGAGTAAAGTTTCATCCTTGTTGTAGATAAAGCATAAGTATTGCATTAAAGTAGGTTTATTTGGCTCTTCAGTTTGAAGGGCATGATAGACTACATCAGAAAAAAATTGATATAATAATGTTGGGGTGATTCGATGTCAAACATTGAGCAACTCACGACAGAAATTGAAAAATTGTCAAGTGCTGCAAAGCAGGAAATGGTAAAGATATTATTTGAAAAAATGAACAACGAGGAGATTATGCAATTACTTGAAAAACTAAAAGATAATATGGAATGGCATAATAAATGACTTCGAATTCAACACCTTAGTTGACAAGCTTATTCATTTATTGAAATAGCATTTAGCATATTAAATTATTTCGCATTTTTAATCTACCGCACAGGGACAAGGGGACAGGTCCATCGTCCCTGTTTAAAGACTCTAAGCAAAGACAGCCTTGTACAGTTAAATACAATCCAGCATCTCCGCAAACTCGGCAATTACTTCTTCCCCTGTCTCTTTTTCCTCTGGGACAGGAGGCTTTAGCCATTCCTTTTCTTCCTCATCTTCATCTTCATCTTCTGGATAACCATATTTCTTCCAGACCTCGTAGAGAGCGCGGTAATCGCCTTCCATCAGCTGCCTTCGAATCTTAACCAGCAGAAACAGCAACGGATCCTTTATCTCATCTACAAAATCATCTTCTAAAGCATCATCTTCTTCGTTATATTTGTCGTCTTCTTCTACAAAAGAACCCCAGCGTTCATCATCAAAAGGCCCAAAAGGTTTAAGACGGCAGAAAATGGCCACAATTGTCCTTTTACCGTGAAAAGAAACATCTATTCCCATATCCTCAATGCCCCCAAAGGAATACTTCACAATCTCTTTCTGCTGCTGAGGTGAAAGGGGAAAAGCTAACGATAGATACCACCAATCATAGCTCTCAGAGTACATCACATCGTAATAATCCCTCATAAGTGGTTCCCACCCACCTGGGATATCGTAGCCGTCAGCATGATAGACAAAACTTACCCGGCGCCTGGTGGGATCAACTCTGCTTGATAGCGATGATACGGCCGCCCTGGCCTCCTTGTCTAAAGGGCGATCTACAGCTAAAAATTCATAAGAGGTAGAACTGTGGTCGGAAGCAAAGCCTTTACGTACACTAATAATTTTCATTTTTACATCCCCTTTCTGTTCTGCTGCTATAATCCTCATTTATTATTTTAATCTTGCTGCCTGGAGAGCAGCCATTTTGGATAATCATGCAAATCCTCCGGCTCGTTCACCCATCTACTGATTTCTTCCAGAGTAGCATAGGGGAACCCCCCTGAAGTAAAACCGATAACTTCCTGGATTTCCTCCAGTAAGTAAGCATCGGTTCTGATATAGGTGTCTGCCTTTTTTCTGCCACTGGATTCTGCCTTTTCCTGCATTAACCAACTGGTATTTTTTAGCTCTTTGACCGCTTTTTTCTGACCAACCTGGAAATAATCCATATATTCCCCCACGCTGATAGAGAAATGCTTCTCGAAATAGGCTCGAAGGGCGGCCTTGCGTCCTTCCCTTCCCAACTGCTGAACCGGGGGAAATAGAGGCTTCCTACAGCCTGGATCCTCTCCCAGGGCATCATGGGCAAAAACTCTGCACCCCCCGCACTGCTTCCTGGCCTGACAAATCCCGCAATATGTTTCCCGAAACGAACGCTTTTCGCGAAAATAACGGTATTTTTTCATGGGTTTGGCGTTCCAAAAGGAACGAAAATCTTCGCTTAAAATATCGCCGGCCTTAAACCTGGGGCTCATGAGTTGCGAACAAGGGTAAATAGAACCATCGGCAGCTAAAGCCATTACCCGGCTACCGGCAACACAACCGCGTAGACCGGCAGAAAGAGCCTCCCCGGGGCTCAGGTTGCGCTGTAAAAAACTTAGGGCACAATCCAGCCTAAACTCAATATGGGGATATAACTTTACTGTTTCCTGCAGTATCGTTTCAAAATTTATAAAGGCCTCCGGTGGGGGGGTTTCCGCCAGCCAGAGGTTAACATCAGAAGGGGGTTTGTAGCGAAGCAGGATAATCCTCTTGAAACCGGCCTTAACCAAATCCTCTATAATCTCACCAAAATTTTTCATGACTGTATTGCACAAGATCAGGTTGGCTCCGGTAGCAAGTCCCAGGGTTTGTGCCACGTGGACTATCTGCTGGAGATGCGCCATTTCCTGCCGGGGCTGGTTTAAAAGGCGGTCTCGTTTGACGCCTATGTGCAGAGATTCTATGGATGGAGCCAGTTGCTCCAGGAGCTCAAAGTCAAAATCTTCAATTAATCCGGTGGTGATGTGCACTGCCAATCCGCTGTCCTTTGCCGCCCGGGTTATAAGCGGGAGATCAGGCCGCAGCAAAGGCTCGCCACCACCTAACGCCAGCTGAAAAACACCCCATCCCGCAAGATTTTTAACCACCTGGAGTGCCTTATCGGTTTGCAGCTCATCAAACCCCTGCTCACGATAACGCCTGGCATAGCAATCCGGACAGTCCTGCAGGCAGCGAAATGTTATCGCCCAGTGAACTGTTTCTGGAGCAGAAAGAGAACAGTTATCATTTTGGCGCTGGGGAGAGGGAGTCAAACCAGGTGAGTTTTCGGGCTTAGCAGCTGGCTTCCCGACAGTGTCGTAAATAGCGTGTTCTGCTGGTGCGGCCTCCTGTAACCGGCAAACTTTAACTATGCCTAAATCAAATAATTGCTGCAAAACCGCAACTGTATCATTTCTATGTTTTACGGCAGACTTTTTCCCCTTATCCTTCCCAGAGAAAACAGCCAGCAAATCCTCTACTTTCACAGCATGTTTTTCTTCCAGAAGAGACAGCAAAGTAAATGCGTCTTGGTCAACATCTACTACCGTACCATTATCCCGACGAAATACTATCCCTCCCCAAAGTTCCTTCCGCAAGCGGACATCCTTTGCCAGGCAAATGGTTTCTTTCTTCAGTAACTTGCCACACTTATTATTTGCATTAATATCTTCTTTCAAAGCATCACGTCCAAACTAATAAGCAGATTTGCAACTACTTACGCAACCTAATACTGCGCAAAGTCTTAAAGAGGTTTGGGCTGAACATCAAAGCTACTTTTATCTAATTTATATCCCCCATACTTCCTCCATATCTTCTATATCAGGGTCATCATATCTGTCCATGGTGTCAAGCCATTCCTGCATTTCTTCTTTAATTGTTTCTTCTAGTTCTTTATATGATTCCTGCGATATCTTCCCTTTCTCCAACATGAACTGATAGAATTTCTTAAGGCTGGTAGCATTTTTCTTGATTTGTGATTTGTTAGCCCACATGGCTTTTTTGATAAACCAGTAACCAAGAAATTCCCCTATTTCATCTATCCCCTCCGCAGCATCCATTGCTTCACTATTCAAGAGAAATTCATTGATATATAATTCTACATTAAAAAGATGCCTGTCAATCGTTTTTGGAGCAAGGCCTTTTTCTTCAAGCCATTCTCCAAAATCATCTAGAAGTTTTTCGTTTTCTTCCTCAATTCTTGCACATTCTTTTTCATCCTGTTCAAAGGAATCCATGCTTTTTCCACCTCACTAGGAATTGTATTTCCCTGCGTCTCGCAAAACTCCCAAAACCGGGGGAGACCCTATTTCTCATAGCCGGTAAAACAAGCTATTGATATAAAAAAATGCCTTAACACTACCGGACATTGTTTACATATTTTAGTTCTATAATAATTGGCTAAATTCTTCTACCGTAAGATCTGCATCTTTTTATATTTTTTTTAACAATCCTGACCGAAGTTCTTTATGATCGGGGACAGTTACTGGTGACCGTTGATTACTTTTGTCTTTTAACCTGACATGACTCCCTTTTTTCCTAACAATCACATATCCAACTTTTTCAAGAGCCTTTATACACTCTGAGCCCGATACTATTAGCACTAGTAGTTATGCCCGCAGCCAGACTGATTATCTTCTTGGGAGGGTAAAGCTTGCCTTCATGTGAAATGGCATATTTATACGACCCTTTCTGTTCCCAGCCTTGCCATTCCTGAGATTCCCTTAATTCCCGGTCAAAGCTTTCCAGGGCTTCTAATATTACTTCCCGTGATAAATCGGGGATGGACATGTTTGTCCTCCTTACAATTTGTGGAAAAATATTTAAACTAATATTGTTTTATCCTTAAAAAATTATAGTTAGTTTATACCTTGCATGACCAACCTATTTTACTAATTTGATTTTTAATAGACCTTTTCCTTTGTTGAAAATTGTCGAACCAGCAAATATTAGCGCATATCTCCAAAATAAAGCCTAAACATAAGATATTTAGAATAATTTTAATTTGTGGTACTTGTCCACAGTTTCTTCAAGAAAGCGATCAGCTCCATTAAGTGATTTTTTATAATCTCTCCGTTCTTCTTCGTACATCCGGTAAAAATACTGTCGGGTTAGGTATAAATACGAAAAACAGGGTTTATCCACTGAATCAATTGAAAACCTTAACAGATCTAAGCCTTTGGAGTGAATAATCATTAGCAAAATATTATGGGGCAACATTGCCAAAAAGATTTCTGACGTTCTCTCTGGATTTCCTTTTCTTTAACTTACTACCGGCAGCAATCATTAATCCGGAAATAGTAAATCCAAAATTCATTATAATTAATGAAATAGCTATAAAAAAAAGACCAAACCACCGGGGAACTTCGCCATTTAGCCCACCGGAATAAATGGCGATTCCTGTAATAAATGGATTAAAGGGAAACAGGAAAATACCGCATTAATACCACCGGCAATAAAATGAAATATTGAAAGCAAATCGAGGTGGCGCTGATCTTGTTCCATGACAACACCTCATCACATTTACACTTAGTATCAGAAAAAAATATTGGTATACTTATTATAATATTACTATATCATGTAATTAATTACAATATCTTTTGGCGCTTATTCCCGGACACTGATTTGATTAGAGTTTAACGGATAAGGTATAATGATTTATAACCAATCTTTTAATAATCATCCGCCAGACAGCAGAAAAGAAAAAGTTTTTAAAAGGGGCATGGTCCAGTGGGTATAATAACCGTTTCCCGCGAGTTTGCAAGCGGGGGTGAAGCAGTAGCAAGGCTGGTGGCCGATAAGCTGGGGTTTTTCCTGGTAGACCACAAAGAAGTCAACGCCGGCCTGGCGGAATACGGCATCGGCGCCGGCTTAAAACCGGCGGCGCGAGCGGGTGAGGGTCAAAGAGAGATGGAAGAAGATGACGAGGACGAAGAAGAAAACGGGGAGGAAAACGGCAGCGCCAGTCAGGAAGATGCGGCAGGATACCTGGAAGCCCTGCAGTCCTATCTGCGCAAACAAGCCGCCGAGCGCGACCTGGTGGTGCTGGGGCGAGGGGCAAACTTTATCTTAAGCGACTTTTCCCCTTTACTGAGGATCAGGATCGTTTGCACGTGGAAAAAGCGGGTAGAAAGGGCAATTGAAGAATACGGACTGGGCAGAGAAGCCGCCGCTTACCTGCTGCACGAACAAGACCGAAAAAAGGACCTTTATTTCAGGGAAACCTTTAAGGAAGACTGGAACGACGTAAAGGCGTACGACCTGGTTATAAACACCGGCACTATAGCTCTGGAGAAAGCCGTGTATATAATAACAGCTGCCTACCGCCTGCAGGAACAGGAGCAGCCCGCCGCTTATTACGCCGAAGCGGAAGCCTCCCCGGGGGAGATTACCTCCACACCCCACCAGGCTTCCTTTATGCACCCCAGTGAAAAAGATTTTGCCAAAATGCTGGATTTTTACCGGGTGCGCTGGGAGTACGAACCGCGAACTTTTATCCTGGAATGGGACCGCGAGGGTAACATCCAGGAAGCTTTTTCCCCGGATTTTTACCTGCCCGACTACGATCTCTACCTGGAGCTAACCACCCAGAAACAGCAGCTGGGCTGGAAAAAAAACAAAAAAATACGCAGGCTAAAAGAGCTGTACCCCCACATTAATATTAAACTCATAAATAAAAAAGGGTTCCAGAGCCTCCTGCAGAAATTTAGTATGGACAGGTAATCAAATCTTAAAAGGGTGTTGCCATGAGCAGTGAGAACAACGGCAAAAGAGAAGAGTTAAAAACGGCAATAAAACGCGAAGAGGTGGGCGCCCGGATCGCTAAACTGGGGGAAACCATCTCCCGGGATTATGAAGGCCTGGAGCCGGTCCTGGTAAGCGTACTGCGCGCCAGCGTCTACTTTACCGTGGACCTCACCAGGCACCTGGATATTCCTTTTATCCTGGATTTCATGGCTGTTTCCAGCTACGGCGAAGGAAGCCGGCCTTCCGGTGTAGTGCGCATAACCAAGGACCTGGAGATCAATATCCACCAGAAACACGTCCTGGTGGTGGAAGGTATCGTGGACACGGGCCTGAGCCTCGGCTACCTGCTACGCAACCTGCAAGCCCGGCAACCCGCCAGCCTGGAGGTCTGCACCCTTTTGAACGTAGAGGCCCGCCGCATTGCGGATATACCCGTTAAATACAAAGGATTTGAACTCCCCAATATTTTCGCGGTTGGCTACGGCCTGGATTATAAAGAAAAGTACCGAGAGCTGGAATACGTGGCAGAGTTAATAACTACTTAAAACAAGTAGATGTTAATTACAATAAAAGTACATAAAAATACCAGGTTCCAACAGGCCTTCCAGCTTCACCGTCCCAACTGGCCTTACCGGTTTTCAGGTGGTTCTTCACACTTTCCACTTCCGGACGGCGTCCGTTCCACCCTTTTTACCGCCTTTCCCAGTTGAAGCTACTTGCCCCGGCGCTTCCCGGCAGAATGCTTACCTTCTGCCTTTCCGCTACCGTTTTTGCAGCGACCCTGTTTCAGGGGTAGAACCTCTCCAGTAGGATTTTACTCTGCCCTGGATTTAACCTTCCCCTTCCACAGGACCCGGTTTGCTTTCCAGTCTCTCGGAACCTGGTAAGACTATTATGTCATGCTGCAGTCACCCTGTCAAGTCTTTTTAAAAAATTTTTTTAATTTTTATTAAACAGTTTAATTGACAAAGTAAATGCAACCCTACCTGGGAAACAGGTTGCATTTACTTTGTCCATTAACCTTTTTATTAAACACCTGATAGTCACTCTTAATATTACGCTGCTTTTAGCCCTGTTAACCGTTTTTAATAATCAGAAGCATTATCCAAAGCCCTTTCTACGGCCTCCATCCATTTTTCAGAACTGGAGGTGGCTCCTGTGTATTCGTCTACTTCCGGAGAATCGGCTTCTTTAAAGCGTTCGGGCAGCTCTGCCGCTGCTTCTGCCCACTCTTCATGGTCATAATCTTCGTCTTTAAACTCGCCTTCTTCACCGGCTTCTTCAAGGGCTACATCTTCTATTTCTCCGTTTTCCAGTGTTACCAGGGCTATTCCCCGGTAGCCCCTGTCATCCTCGTCAGAGACGCCCATAAAAGTTCCGTCAAAAGGTTCTTCTTCCCCGGCTGCTCGCTGCAGGGCTTTATCTACTGCATCAATAGCCTTTTCCGAAGTGCTGGTGGCCCCGGAAACCACGTCAACATTCGGGGAATTTGCTTCTTCAAACCTCTGCGGCAGTTTTTCCATGGCATCGTGCCATTCGTCCAAACCGTAGTCGCTACCTTTTAATTCCCCGGTGTCCCTGTACTCGTCTAGCGTAACTTCTTCGATTTCTCCGTCCCCGATAACAACTTCTGCTTCTACATAACCCTTCTCGTTAGCCTCGGAGGCCACTGTATAGGTTCCATCGGCATACTCTTCTACGTCATTACCCCCGCCGCCGGGGTTATCTCCTGGATTATCAGCACAGCCGGCAAATATCAATGACAGGATTAAAAGTGAACCCGGCAGCAGTAACCCCGCTTTCCACTTTCCTTTCATATTTAACCTCCTTTAACTTTTAAGGCTTTGATACAGCATTCACAATTGCTTTAAGGGTATTATAATGCATAGTTAGTGAGTGCCGCTATTGGGAGAATCATTTATTTTGCTCCCGGGATATACCGAAGCAACACTGAGGGTTTTGCCTGTACGCGGGTAGGGATTTTCCTGTAGATAAGGTGATTTGGGGGTACTGCTATTACGCTTCTTCTATATTATCTATCTCTTGTAAAAATAGCTCTACTACACGGGGATCAAAGTGGCTGCCGCTTTGCTCGCGAATGTACCTCAGGGCTTCTGCCCTGCTCCAGGCTGCCCGGTAGGGGCGATCGCTGGTCAGGGCGTCAAAGACGTCCACTACTGCAAAGATACGCGCTTCCAGGGGTATTTCCTCCCCTTTTAGGCCGCGGGGATAGCCCGTCCCGTCCCACTTTTCGTGGTGGCAGTACGGAATATTAAGGGCCGGGCGAAGGTATTCAATAGGTGAGAGCATCTCCAGGGCAAGGTAAGGATGCTGCTGCATAATTGCCCATTCTTCGTCGTTTAACTTGCCGGGTTTCAGCAGGATGGCATCAGAAATACCCATTTTCCCTATATCGTGCAGAAGGGCTCCGCGTCGAATGTGTGGTAGCCAGCTTTCGTGTATCTGCATAATCCTGGAGAGCTCCAGGGTCATTTCCGTAACCCGTCGGGTATGCCCTTCGGTTTCCCGGTCGCGCAGCTCCAGAGCCCGGGACCACCCTTCAATAGTAACGTCGTAGGCAAGGGAAAGTTCCTGGTGGGCCTTCTGCACTTCTTCAAACAGGCTGGCGTTGTCAATGGCCAGAGAAGCCTGGCCGGCCAGCGTTTCCAGGAAATCCAGCCACTCTTCATCAGGTCTCCGGGCCTCCTTAAGAAATACTTCCAGCACACCTTTGACTTCTCCCTTGGAAACGAGCGGCATACAAATACAGGTGAACATGCCTTCAGCTTTCAGTAAATCAGCGCATTTCTGGTCGGGAGCTTCTTCCAATCCAATTACTGTAAAAGTACGGCGTTCCAGGGCTGCTTTGCCCGCACACGATTCCCCCAGCCTCAGGCGCAGCTGTTCTACCTTCCTGGTCTGGAACCCCCGGCCGGAAGCGTATTTCAGTTCTTTCAGGTGAGGATCCATGAGGAAAACGGCAGCCGCGTCAACTTCCAGGCGGAGAGTAACGTGTTCCAGCAGCACGTTTAAGGCCAGGCGCAAGTCCAGGCTGGAGTTAATGGCCTGGTCTACCGCCCGCAAGGCCTGTATTTGCTGCAGACGACGCAGGGTTTCCTCGTACAGACTCAACCGGTGGACAGCCGAGCCGGCCAACTCCGAAAGGGAATTAATTAGCTTTAACTCTTCCGGGGTGAATTCTCGCCAGGGAGGAAGAGAAACGGCCATTACACCCGCTACTTCGCTGCCTTTCCGCACGGGATTAAAGACTGCTTTATAACCTCCCGGGGCCTGCTCTTTTACCGGGGAAGAAGCACTCTCGTCGGTTGAAATATCCCTGGAAACGTACACCCTGCCGGAAGAAAACACCTTGCCTACTATTCCTTCCCCGGGCTCGAGGGAAGATTCACCCACCAGGGAAAACCAGCCGGAAGCAGAGGCAAGACGCAGCTCTTCCCCGTGGGAATAATATAGCCAGATACCCCCGGATTCCGTATCCATTACAGAAAGGGTTTCCTTCAAGAGGCTGAAAAGCATTTCTTCCAGGGACTCCGCCGCACGAAGTGCCGTGGAAACGGTGTATAGAGCTTCCAGCTCCGTAATGCGGCGCCGGAGTGCATCTTCCGCCTGTTTGCGCTCGGTT
>CAYODA010000019.1:13193-18880 GCA_964402625.1 uncultured Syntrophomonadaceae bacterium
GTGCGGCCACGCCTACCCCGGGGCTGCCGTCGGGAAGGGTTAGTGGAACGTGGGCGGAAAGCCAGTGAACGGTCTCACTGCTTCCGGACAACCGGCCGCTTATTTCTACATTCCTTTCGGGCTCCCCGGTTTCCAGTACCTTTTTTAAAGATTCTTCGATATTCCCGGCAAAATCCGGAGCCACTTCTTGTACGGTTCTATTTTTAACCTCTTCCATGGCTTTGCCCAGGTAGCTTGCCGCCAGCTCGTTTATTTCCAGGTAGCGCATGTTTTCATCGAACATGTGAAGTCCTATATTTACCCGGTCGAAAAAGGCACTCATCCGCTCCAGGCTTCTTTTCAGGTCTTCTTCCATATGTTTTCGCTCAGTAATATCAATAGCCAGCGCAAACCTGACCTTACGACCGTCGGGCCACTTGATTATCCTGTCGGTAATTAGAAAGTGCCTCTGAATCAGCGGATTAAAGTGTTCCCACTGGTAGGGCTCACCTTCGTTCTGAAGGATAATGCTGTTGGTACAGAAATCGCAGGGGGATTCTTTGCCCTGGATCACCCGGTAACAGAGATCTCCTACCACTTCCCTGGCAAAAGAATCTCTCATAAACTGGTTCACGTAAAGTATTTCATAGGTGTACGGATCGGCCACGTAAATTACTTCGTTTATACTGTCAAAGATAGAAAACATCTGGGACCGTTCAAATTCAAGTTCCCAGTTGGCCCGGGCCAGCTCTTCGGTTCTTTCCTGCACACGCCTCTCCAGCTCCTGGTTGATATACTTCAGGGTTTCTTCAGCTTCCTTGCGTGCGGAAATATCTCGGGCAATACTAAGTACATGATATTCTCCTTCCATCTCTACGACCGCAGCATTTACTTCCACGGGTATTACTCTACCTTCGCGGCTTACGTCGGCGGATTCAAAAACCAGGTGGCCGTTTTCCAGGAGGTTGTCCAGCCTGTCAAACAGCGTATTGACGTAATCGTGAGAAACAAAATCAGTCAGAGACATCTTCAGCAGCTTATCCCGGCTGTAGCCCAGCTTTTGGCACGCCGCACGGTTTGCTTCCACTATATTTCCTTTCAGATCTTGCAAGAAGATGGCATCGTTACTGTTCTCAAAAATTTCCCGGAACTTCTTTTCATTCTCCCACAGGGCTTCTTCGTATCTCTTGCGCTCCACTACCGCCGCCAGGGTATCTGCCACGGCCACCAGGAATCTTTCCTCCTCTTCATTCCTCTGGTGGCCCCGGTAGAGGTAAACATTTAAAACCCCCAGAACTTTATCCCGCAATTTTACCGGAACACAATAGTGCCCGTGCGGTGTCATATCCTCTCCCCGTATTTCGTGGCGTTCGTCCATGTCTTCTGCAAATTGTACCTCCCCGGTAAGGGCGGCTTTTCCGCAAAGGCACTTTCCCAAAGGGAGGCTGGTACATTGACTTAAAACAGAGGATTCCAGCCCCTTTTGGGCCTTTAAAACCAGGTTTTCTTCTTCCAGGAGGAAAATACTGCCCGTGGACCTGAAGGCCAGCCAGGGAAGGGAAACAACCAGCTCAACCGCCTGTTCCAGCAGGTTTTCCAGGGGTATGTCTTTCTGGGCAAGCGAAAGAAGATTATTGAGGACTTCTATAGAAGCCTGGTACTGCTTTAATTCCTGTTCTGCCTGTTTCCTCTCGGATATATCCCGGCAGCTAATCCGGAGACCCAGCAGCTCTTTTCCGGCTCCGTAAAAAGGGTGAGATAGAAGACCTATCCAGCGTATTTCCCCTTCCCGGTGGAAGATGCGGAACTCCATACGCGAAGAAACTCCAGATGCGAGGGAGTTGTTAATAAATTCTTTTAAACGGGGATACTCTTCCGGGTGCACAATTTTCCAAAAAAGGTGGGAGTCCTCCATTAATTCCCCGGCAGCATAGCCCGTAATACGCCGGCTGGCAGCAGAAGAATACGTGAAATTGCCCTCTGTATCCAGCAATCCTTCCCAGTCCGCGGTGCAATCCAGCATCTTGCGGTAATACTCCGCTTGATTTTCATAGAAACTGCTTTGGTTCCGTAAAGCCTTTATCTTTTCCCCTGCCTTTACTGCAGCTTGAAGCGTAAATGCCAGGTCTTCTTCCCGTAATGGTTTATACAACAAAAAATCCGCCCCCCGGGCCATCAGACCGGAACTGCTTTGGGTAGCAGCAGAGGTAAGCACAAGTAGCTGTACATCTTCATCCCAGTCTTTTATACCCTGGAGAAGGCGGTTAAGGTGGTTTATATATTTTTCATCTATAACCACAATTTCCGGCAAAAGCCGGGTAAAATCATTCAAAACTTCTTTATCATCGGGATTTTTAGTCCTGTAGACTCCTGCAGAGTCAGACGACTCCGCAGGCTCTAACTCGTCCTGGCATAAAATCCTGTTTAATTGTTGTTCCAGCCTTTCTTCGCCTGCAACCAGTATGGTCATCTGTATTCCCCGCTTCACGGAAAAAAGTTAAATATTACTTCTTCACTCGATTTCCTCAGCTTTATATCAATATGTTAACAGAAATTTCTGATATCCGAAAGCAGGTAAATTGAACTTTTTTATCAAAATAAGTCGAAGAATGACATTCGCTTTTTAAATTAGCCGAGTTTGAGTCTGACAAAAAGAAGCGGAGCCAGGTAAAAAGCCCAGAAAGAGGCCAGGGAGAAAGATAAAAAAGTAAAGGTATTACTCCCTTCAACAGCCGGCACCAGTAACATGACCACCAGGGCCAACCCGGTTCCTCCCAGAAGCATTTTACAGAGATGCTGTAACAGGCTGCCCCGGGCTATAAAACCAACGGTCTGCCTTTCCAACACGTAACCCAGGGAACCCCCGGCAAGAAATCCCAAAATCATGATCAGGTCAGCCAGCAGGGGGAATACCGTAACTGCCATCGCGGCCAGGAATATGCCTGCCAGAACAAAAACCAGCCTGGTTGCAAAGCTCCAACCTTCCACGACAGGCACCAGGACTATCCATAACTTGAAAAACAGGAGCAAAAAGAGATAGCCCATTACCAGCCCACCCAGCACATCCCCGGGAAAATGAAAACCCAAAAAGAGGCGCGACAGCCCTATGAGCAATACTATAAAAATGCTTATAACCCAGAAGTCAGGGCGCCGGAACCTGGCAGCCAGGTGCCCCCAGGTAGTCAGGGAAGAGAAAGTGTGTCCGCTGGGAAAAGCAGGGTTATCCGGCTGAACTACACCGGCAATATCGGGTCGGGGTAAACCCGCAATTTCTTTAACCGTAAAATTTATACCGCCAGAGACCAGGAGGGCTACCATGGTCCAGAAGCCCACGGATTTGTTAATGCACCAGTGAACCAATACCACTATTAGCATAAAGCCTTCATCGTCTCCCAGGAAGGTAACAGCCCGAAAAAACTGCTCCCGGCCGGTACCAGCAACCGCGTGGTACATGGCTTCTACGTGAGCGGGGTTACGAAGCTCCTCCCAGAAAACCACCAGAACAGCCAACAGCAGCAGAAAAACCGCCCAGCAACCCAGGCGAAACGTTTTTTCCACCTTTCGGTCGAGGGAAAAAAACAGCTGATCATGTGTCCTTAGCTCCAGTTTAACCACCCCGCTTTATAGTTTTGTCCCGAAAGCGGTGCCCGGGACAACTACTAAAATACCCTCACAACTTTCATTCACATGTCTTTCCAACGAGTCACCTTTGAAGCCAGTACTATAAACACCGCGGCAAAGCCAAGTAAAACCCAAAAAGAAAACAGTGCCTCCCCGGGATTTTGTAAAATCATTAATTCCATCAGGCCCTGGTGAAAATGATACAGGGGGAGAAACCGGGCCACCACCTGCATGTACTCGGGCATCATCTCTACCGACCAGAAAGCACCGGATAAAAACATCATGGGGAAAGCAATGGCGTTTCCGGCGCCGTTGGCGGCTTCTACGTCTTTAACCAATCCCCCCAGGACCATGCCGGTCGAAGAAGATGCCACGGCTTCCAGGACAATAAAACCCATGGCGTACAAACCAAGATAGGCCTGAACATCAAAAACAAGCATACTTAAAAGTACCATTACCGCCGTTAGTAAAAATGCCAAAATAGTCTGCTGCAGGACGTTCCATCTCTTTTAAACTCTTGATTAAACTCCAGGTGTCTCTCCTGGCCTGGGGATCCAGGCCGGTGGTAGGTTCATCCAGGAAAAGCAGCGGGGCATCAGACACCAGGGCCATCCCGATACCTACCCTGTTTTGCATACCCCCGGACAGGCTGAAGAATTGTTTGTTTTGGAATTCTTTTACCCCGATCATTTCCATGATTTCTTCCACCCGGTTCCGTCTGTTACCACCATATATATCGGAGACAAGCTGTATGTTTTCTCTGGCGGTCAGCCTTTCAAAGGCGTTAAAATCCTGGGGCATTACTCCTATATTCTGCTTTACCTTTTTCTCTTCTTTGAAAATATCAAAACCGGCTACGAATGCTTTTCCCGAGGTGGGTTTTTTCAGGCATTCCAGTATTTCCACCGTGGTGGTTTTTCCGGCGCCGTTGGGACCCATCAGGGAAAACACTTCCCCTTTGGTAACTTCAAACGAGATGCCGTTTACCGCAGGGAGTCCTCCGTATTTTTTTACCAGGTTTTCCACCTGGATCATTACCTGAGTCATTCCCCACCTACTCTCCTTAATAACTTAAATTATGCCCGCCCTGCTTAAAATATCTGAGCGGACGGCGGCAGAAAATTCTCTTTCATTGCTTTACTTCTTCACAAATTTCTCACATAAATACTTTCCATAAAAACAGGCTTTTTCCTCCACCTTTAAAAAGTTTTTCTTACGGTCTTTTACGTGCTCCCATGTACAAAATAAGACTGCAGCAAAAAACAGTACGCTCTTAACGGGCCGGGAGTTTCCACTATAACAGGTCCCTGCCGATTTTAACTCGCTTTTTTATTCATTCAAACAAGGCTTGTAGTTTTCTAAAGGAAGCACTCAGGGAGAAAGCAAGAAGGAAGGAAGGAAGGAAGGAAATGAGGCAAGGCTTGCTACAAGCGCGGAGAGGGCTCAAAACACAGAAAGGAGCCAGGAGCTAGCAAAACATCTCACCGTTAAGAAACTGCCATGTTTTGGGGCTGTCCGGGTTTTCAAAAAAGTTCCGGTTCTTGTTAACTTCTACTATGGAACCCTGGTCCATAAGGCAAATCCGGTCCCCCACCCGCTTGGCCTGGAAGTGATTGTGGGTTATCCAGACCACAGTGGGTTTTTCCCGGGCGGCGTACTTGGTAACCATCTGTTCAATTATCTTTATATTGGTGGGATCCAGGTTGGCGGTAGGTTCATCCAACAGGAGAACCTCGGGTTTAAATACCAGAGCCCGGGCCAGGGCCACTCGCTGGGCTTCTCCTCCCGAAAGAGTATGGCATTTCTGGCGCAGGAGGTTGCTTATACCCAGCTCTTCGGCTACCTCCATTATTTCTTCGCGGTTGACGCTCTGCCTGCGTATTTTTAAAGGGTAAATTATATTGTTCCATACCGGTTCTTTTAAAAGAGCCGGCCTCTGAAAAACAGTAGTAATAGAGCGCATTACTTCCAGGGGCGGGCTATAGTTTTCAGGGGTAAACCTGTATCCCCTGAAAAAAACCTCTCCCCTCGAAGGCTCTTCCAGGAAATTGAGCAGTCGCAAAAGTGTGGTTTTTCCCGCCCCGCTG
>CAYODA010000020.1:0-18645 GCA_964402625.1 uncultured Syntrophomonadaceae bacterium
GCTGGGTATTTTCCACCTTCTAGTGATGGCGCCCCCACGGCGCCAGGTCGACTACTCACCCCGATTCAAATCAGTAATTAAGCTAAAGCTAAAAAGCCTGTGGCTGAAACCATGGTTCCAGCCACAGGCGGTTTGTCAATAATCGTAAGGCCCGATTATTTCTTTAAATAACCTTTAGCCAGCACCAGGGGCGTCCCCTCGTCTGCTGAACCGCTGATCAGGTCCGCCAGGCTGGCAAGTATGTCTCCCATCATACGGGGAGTAGTTCCTTCAGCTTCCATGGAATCCTGTTGTATGGCTGTCTTCTTTTTCTCTTCCAACAGGTTTTCTATTTCCTCGGGAGATTTTCCCCCGTTGTAATATTCGTCTGCCAGGTATTTATATTTTACTCCTTCGCGGTACCTGCCCAGGCCGTCCGTAGCGGCAAAAACAGGTTTGGGATCGGCCAGCTCGTAAATCCCCGTGGAAGGATCCTTATAGGCACCGTCCCCGTAAATCAATACCTCCAGGTTTATGCCCAGCCTTTCACCCACGCGGGCTTGGATATTCTTGACGAATTCTTCTCCTTGCCGGGGAGCCAGCTTTATT
This sequence comes from uncultured Syntrophomonadaceae bacterium, assembly GCA_964402625.1. Taxonomy (GTDB): domain Bacteria; phylum Bacillota; class Dethiobacteria; order DTU022; family PWGO01; genus PWGO01. The sequence continues at coordinate 589 of CAYODA010000020.1, forward strand.
TTATCGCCGGCGGCCATGTTGCTGCCAAGCAATCCCCATTCTGACCAGGCTTCACGTGTATTGTCCGAACAAAGATCCTGCAAGGTTATGCAGTTGCGGTTACCTTCCCGTATCTTCCGCCTGGTTTTTTCACGGGTGTGTATGTCCGCGGCAATTAATCCCTTGGGGCTATATTCTACTGATTTGGACCACTGGTTGCAAAAAAATATGGTGGCCCTGGCCCCGGTTTCTTCGATGATTTCTCGATACAGCGACAGGTAATTCACCCTGGTTACAGGATGCTTCAGGTCCACTCCCTGGAGATCGTTTTCCCAAAGCACTCTATCGTTCGGGGAATCCTCACACTGTTCCGGTTCCATCACCTGGTTCCCTACCTCGTCGAAGGGATACGAAAGCTGTACCAACACTTCTCCCTGGGGAACAGCCCTGGCTATTCCTTTTAACTGCATGGAAAAGCGGTTCCGGCTGGCTATAGGGAAGACTACCGCTACTTTATCGGCAGGTTTTAATTCCAGCTTTTCCCGTACTTCCTTGGCAATATCATCTACCGTAACGTAATTTTCCTGGGATCGCGCCACTATTGACTCCGTAACACAGAGCACGTCCCCGTCCCCGAGCAGTCCATCCTTATTACACTGCTTTAGTGAACGGTAAACATCTTCCTCCAGGTCGGTTCCGGGCAGTATAACGCCCATTTTAATCCCAAAGGCCATTGGCCCGATATAATCGGGAAATTGAACCATTAAATAAACCCCTCCTGATCAATTTTGCCCCACTACCTAAAATCCTTGGGACAGTAAATGTAAAAGGCAACTCAGGATAATTCTACTTATAATTATCGTTCTCCTGCTTTTTTAATTCATTTTCATTTTTTTTCATTAAATTTCTGGCGTATTCAAAATCTTCCGGAGTATTTACATTAAAGAAAGAAAGCCGATGCGGATCGGCCCTGTCTATCTTTTCCTCCGTAAAGTAGTACACCTCAACCAGGCTGTAAAAGTCCGTCACTTTAAAGTTCCCTGCGAGAAGGCATTTTTCCACCGCCCCCAGGCAAGAGCGCCGGTACCAGGCAAAAAGGGGCTGGTAATAGCTCCCTATTCTGGGAACCGTGGCTTCCGCCCCTTCCAGGTAGTTGTACATACTTTTAATAAGCCTTATCTGCACAAAAGGCATATCGCATGCCACTACGAAATTTTTATCCGTAGTGCTGGCATATAGACCTGCATGGATACCCCGCAGAGAGCTTTTTCCCAGGTTGGTATATATATCGCCCGTTATCTTAACCGGGAGGTTACGGTAAAATTCCGGGCGGTCGGTAACCAAAAGCAACTCCCGGAAGTTTTCTTTCAACCGGTCTACCAGCAGCTCCAGTATAGTCTTTCCGTCCAACCTCAAAAGAGACTTGGGATATCCTATACGCTTGCTGTCTCCCCCGGCCAGAATTATTGCAGTCTCCATTAGACTCAAAACAGCGCGCACCCTTTTCCTTGTTCAAGCCTGCCGGTAAGCACAAGAAATAAAGGAGCACCGTGTAGACTACTCCTTTAGATAGTGTAAGAATACCGGTTAAATTAACCCAGAAATTTTAAGATGAAGTTTCTTGAGAAGATTCGGACTGTGCCTGGTTATCGCTGCTGGCTTTTCCGCTCAAGCCGTCCTTCAATTCGGTAACACTTTTGCCGATAGACTTGGCCAGTTCGGGAAGTTTACCCGGACCGAATATAATCAGCAGTATGGCCAAAATAACTATCATTTCTGTAGGACCCAGTTTGCCTAACACGCGAAGGACCTCCTTTAAATAGAATTATTACTCCTGCCTGCAGCTTATTATACTTTAAGCATTTTAAAAAATCAACTGTCATCAGAATCGGTAAAAAGATCCTCGTAATCTATAGTAAATTCTATCAGGCCGGTAGCCATGTATATGGGAACATCAAATCGCAGGGCCAGAGCTACTGCATCGCTGGGACGGGAATCCAGCCGGTAGAGCTCACCCTCTTTTTCCACCTGTATTTCTGCGTAATAGGTGTCTTCTCTTATATCGGTAATCACCATCTGTTTAACATTTAGCTGGAAAGTTTCACAGAAAGATACAATCAAGTCGTGGGTCAGCGGACGCGGAGTTGACGTGCCTTCCAGGGGTAAGGCTATGGCCTGGGCTTCAAAAGGCCCTATTACTATAGGGAGAACTGTTTTCTCTTCCCGGTCAGTTAAAAGCAGAGAATATCCGCCTTCCCGGGATACGGCAATATTATTAACCTGCAGCTCTATCAGCTCCTTCACCCCCTCTCTTGTTCTTCCAAGTAGCGCTGCGCCCGCTGCATGTAACGCATATATTCGCCGTCTTTAACGGGGTACTCCCCGGGAGACAGTTCCCGGGCAACCTTGGCGGGAGAACCCAGCGCCAGGGTGCCGGCCGGTATAACCTTTCCTGGCGGCACCAGGGCACCTGCCCCCACCAGAGCACCCTTCTCCACCCTGCTGCCGTTTAAGATCATCGCCCCCATTCCAATCAGTGCTTCATCTTCTACGGTACAACCGTGCAGCACCGCGTTGTGTCCCACTGTTACCCTGTTGCCTATAGAAGTAGGGTATCCCTCATCGGTGTGCACGGTAGCATTGTCCTGTATGTTGGTTTCCTCCCCTATGGTAACGGGTTCGATATCGCCCCTTATTACCGCGTTGAACCACACGCTGGAACGTTTGCCTGCGGATACCTTGCCTATAATACAAGCACCGGGGGCTATATACACATCCTTTACGACCTCGGGGTTTTCACCGTTAAAAGACATTTGCATTTTACCGGCTCCTTTACCTGTACTTCTTTTTGCTTCTTATCTTCATACTTTCTTTTATTTTAACACTCATTCCTGGAGGGGGCTTAACTGTACCTCGCCCCAGGCCACCATTTCACCCTGGCAAATTGCTACTATTCCTTTTATGCCTTCAATTCTCTTGCACATTTCCACCACCCGGGGAAGATCTTCCTTGCTGTTAACTTCGTTGCCCAGCGCCGTAGCCGCCGCATCAGCAAGCGGAACCGATGAAGAGACAACCACTACTGCATCAGCCGCGCCCCTGCTGAAAGAAGGGCCTACTGTCCCTGAAGAAGTGCAGATTCCCAGGGGTGTCTGCGAAGGCTTTATTTCCATCCCTATCTTTCCGCTCCAGGATGACTCTCCTGCAAAAACACCAATTACACGCTTTTTTAGCGTTTTAATAAAAATGTCTCCGCCGTTTTCCACCATTACTTCCCCGGCGCCCCGCTCCAGGAGAAATTCTCCTGCCATCTCCGCAAACACCCCGGCCACGGCAGCCATGGGACCAACCCCGGCGCAGTTGCCGGCCCGGACCATGCGAAAAACCAAGGGTGGAGCCTCTTCCACCAGGTAGGGCTCCAGAGTGCCCTGGAATTCCGGGTGGTATTCTATAAAACCCTCCAGGAGCTTCCGCTGCTTCCATATAAACTCTTCCAGCTCCTTTTTCAGGCCTTCCCGGTAGCTATTCCTGTCTACCGCCACCCACAGGTCAGTTTCTTTAATGCGGACCTCGAAACTTACCAGGTTTTCCCGGGGAAGGTGCTTCCGGTAAAAACGTGAAGTCATCGGTATCAGGCTTCTTCCCGGATGGCTTCTATAGCCCGCACCGGGCAGACTCTCAGGCAGTGTTCACATGCCACACACTTACTCTCGTTAAAGGAGACCCGCATCTCCGGCCGCTGAATTTCCAGGGCACCGGTAGGGCAAAAGACTGAACAGGCCCCGCACTCGGTACAGAGCTCTTCCCGGAAAATTATATGCTGCTGCAGGCTGAATATACCCAGTCCCTGCTCCTTGAGCCAGTCCAGCGCCTCCTTATAGCTTTCCTGTTCCCCTTCCACTTCTATAACCATCCGGCCTTCTTTCTTGGGGTTGATATCAGCCCTTAGAATATTAACCTTTAAATCAAACTCTTTAACCAGGTTATAAATAACCGGCTCTTCTACCACGTGAGTCGGGTATTTCAAGACTATTCTCTGTTTGATCATTGATAACCCTCCTGTTATATCATAAAAACTTTGCGTGTATTATAACATTGCCGGAAAAAGAAGTCATTACTGCCGCAAGTCGCAAGGCAAAATAGCACAACCCCTCCCGCCGCCTGGCAGCAGTAAGGGGAAGGTTTGCCCGGGGAACTACCGTTCTTTGCGGTATATGGCGGAAAACACCCTTTCCAGCCCAAAACGGTGGGCTTCGCTTATGTATTCCGCACAGCCTATTATCAAATATCCACCGGGAGGCATCAGGTTAACAAAGCTGTCAATCAACCTCTCTTGAATGTCGGTTTTGAAATATATAAACACGTTTCGACAGAGAATGAGATGCTTCTCCCCTATCCCACGCAGCGGCTTTAACAGGTCCTGGTGTTTAAAATTAAGCGCGCTTTTATACTTGTCTTTTATTCGGTAAAGATCCCCTTCTTTTTCAAAACATTTTTCCAGCAACCCGGGGGGGACCTTCTCCACCTGCCGCGAATTGTACTTGCCTTCTTGCGCCCTTTCCAGGGCTTTCTGATCAAAGTCACTGGCCAGAATTTGCGAACGCCGGAGGGCATTAAGTTCCTCCAGTATTATGGCCAGCGTATAGGGTTCCTCCCCGTTGGAACATCCCGCACTCCAGATTTCCAGCTGGTTAAAACCTTGCATCAGCTCCGGCAGCACCGTGCTTTTTATGTTTTCATAAACGTGCTCATCGCGAAAAAAGCCCGAGGTATTTATAGTGAGGTAAGTCAAAAACCTGTTCAGCGCTTCCTGGTCGGTGTCCAATCTTTCAAAAAAATCTTTAAAACCGCTGCAACCTTCCCTGGTGATCATCTGCCTTATCCTTCTTTCCATCTGGCGCTGCTTGTAGCTGTTCAAGTCCAGGGAAGTTTTTTCCATGAATTTTGTTTTAAAATCTTCAAAGCTCCAGTCCCGGTTCACCTTATACCTCCTGTTACTCTTTCTCTATTTCTTGATAAAAATATAAAAATGCTCGAAATGAGTCGTTAAAGTGAATCCTGCCTCTAAAAAAATTTATCTCTTCTCCCCGGCTGCCTCTTCGTTGAGCTTCCTGCTCCAGTGGACAATTTCCCGGGATACGCTGGATAAAGGAGCAACCACGTCCTGGCAACCGGTAGATATCACCGCTTCGGGCATACCCCGGACTATAGCCGTGGATGGATCTTGCACTATCACGCAGGAGAGGCGCTTCCTTGCTTTCAGCTCTTTCGTGAATATGGAACCGTCTTTTCCCATGCCCGTCAAAACTACCGCCACCACCGCATAAGAAGTATGGATGAGTGATTCCAGCATGACATCAAAGGAAGGTCGAACGTGGTGTACCCTTTCTCCCTGGTTCAGGCTTAGGTAGCCCCCTTTATCCGTCACCAGGTGGTAATTCCCCTGGGCCAGGTAGACCTTGCCTTGATAGAGCCGGTCACCTTCCACAGCTTCCTTGACAAAAAGAGGGGTAGCTGTATCCAACCTCCTGGCAAAAGATGAGGTAAAACCGGAGGGCATATGCTGAGTAATCATTACTGCAGCGGGCAGGTTGGCGGGAAGCATGCTTAGTATCTCTTCCAGGGCCCGGGGGCCGCCGGTAGAAGCTCCCATGGCTACAACCACCCGGGGTTCATGTTGAAAAGAAGGAGGCCCTTCTGAACCCCGGCTACCCTTCACCTCTTCAGCTTCTTTCCGGGAAACCATGTCCAGCCTGGCAGTAACGGCGGCTTTAATTTTCAGGGGAAGCGTTTTTCTCAACTCTTCCAGGGTTTCTCCGCTGTGCACCCGGGCAGGTTTTGGCACAAAATCTACCGCTCCCAGCTGGAGCGCTTCCATGGTGCTTTCGCTTCCTTCAAAGGAGTGGCTGCTTACAATTATAACCGGAAGCGGCTTTTCCTCCATGAGGCGTTTTAACGTAGAAATCCCGTCCATGACCGGCATTTCCAGGTCCATGGTCAGGATATGGGGCTGCAGAACTTCCATTTTGCGCATGGCATCTTCCCCGTTGCGGGCCGTGCCCACCAGTTCCATGCCGGGGGAATGCTGCACAATGTCTCCTATCACCCTCCGCATAAAAGCAGAATCGTCTACTACCATTACTCTTATGGAGGATGAATCTTTTTGATTCCTTTTCTTGCTGTTTGGGTGGCGATTCAAAGTTTTTTCTCTCCCCTGCCTGCTGTAGATATTATTACTTCTCCCGAGGGTACATCCAGTTTCATGGTCCTTCCGTAGTTACCTCCCACGTCTTCGGCTTTAAGTGGTATATTCAGTTCTTTTAAAGTTTTGCGTACCATTTCCACATTTCTTTCCCCGATACCCATTACGTTGGAATTGTTCCCGAAAAGTTTACTGCCTCCGGCAATTTTGGCCTCTATCCGGGAACGGCGAGCCCCCATCTTTTCCATTTTTTCCACCAGTAAAGGCAGGGCTGTGTCCGCAAACTTGGCCGGGTTATATTTTTCCGGATTCTTCTTGACAAATTGAGCACTGTCAGAAAGCAGGACATGGGCCAGGCCCGCTACCAGGGGTTGTCCGTCGTGAAGTGCAATTCCCACGCAGGAACCTAGACCTATGGTTACCAGGATCCCATCCCCCTGCTTTACTGCCAGGTCTGCTATTTTCACCTTGACTGTCTCCATCTACTCTACTCCCATTAAATTAAATAGACGATCCAGGGCCCCCTGATTGGGTAAGATGAGCACACTACCCTCAATATCTTCTTTTTCCGTTTGAATAGTGGTTTTCAGTAGTATGAGGTAATCATCTGTTATCATGGTTTCGGCAATAACGGTTCCCACTATGGCACCGGCCATATCCACGGCCAGCTTGGGTGGTGACGATTGAAAAGATTTATCCGTCATAAAAGAAAGCGCATTCAGGTAAGAGCCGGCAATAATATTGCCCACTTCCGTTAACAGGGAAAACTTCATCTCTTCGTTGGCGGAATCGGGAGGAAGCAACCGCTCCACCAGGTATTCCACCGAATTCAGGGAAAGCACGAACAAAAGCACCAGATCAATACCGTTTTCTTCGTTCTGGGATTCAATATATACGCCCCCTACCGTGTTTTCCGGGCTGCCCAGATATTCGGGTATTTCCTGGATAGCTTCCACGGCAACCTGGGGAACGTTCATGTGAACTTTTTCCTCGTTCAGCATGTTGGAAAGAGAGGTTGCCGCACTCCCCACCCCGATATTGGCCATTTCGCGAAGCATATCCAGCCGCTGTTCAGTTACCTTCGGCATCTCATCCATTTTAGAATTCACTCCGTTTTTAGGTGCCTACTTTCTGCAAAGCCTCTTCTATACGATCCGGTTGAAACGGCTTGACTACGAAGTCTTTTGCCCCGGCGTTTAAAGCATCTATCACCAGCGATTTTTGCCCCATGGCACTAACCACGATTATTTTAGCTTCGGGGTCCTTATTCATGATCTCTTTAATGGCCGTCAACCCGTCCACGTTGGGCATGGTAATATCCATGGTTACTAATTCGGGTTTATGCTGGTCGTACATATCAATAGCCTGTTTCCCGTCTTCTGCTTCCCCCACAATTTCATAACCGTTTTTCTCCAGGATATTTTTCAAGGTCATGCGCATAAACGCGGTATCATCAGTAATCAATACTGTTTTGCCCAATTTCAACCCTCCCGTCATCTAACAAACCTACTACATCAATTATTAAAGATACCCTTCCGTCACCTAACACCGTTGCCCCGGCAATTCCTTTCAATTCCTTTAAATAACCTCCCAGGTTTTTAATAACCACTTCCTGCTGACCTACCATTTCGTCCACAATAAGCCCCACAATTTTATCCGCCGCGGAGACCACTACCACGGGATACTCTTCCATGGCATCACGGTTCACCGGGAAATCCAGAAGCTCGCTTAAAAAGTGTATGGGTATGACTTCTTCCCGGAGGTTGGCCACCCATCCACCGTGTATGGTTTTTATCTGGGAAGGCTCCAGGTAAACGTTCTCCCGGATATTTTCTATGGGTACAGCGTATACGTTTTCATTTGTCTTGACCATAAGCGCCTTGATTATTGCCAGGGTCAGCGGGAGTCGTAAAACAAACCTGGTTCCCTCGCCTATCTCGCTTTTCACTTCTACCGAGCCCTGCATGGCCTCGATGTTGTTCTTTACCGCATCCATACCTACCCCGCGGCCGGAAACTTCGGAAATCTCCCGGGAGGTGCTGAACCCGTTGTAGAATATAAGGTTGTAAGCCTCATCATCCCTGAATTTCTCCGCTTCTTCCCGGGTAATAACACCCTTTTTTATCGCGGCTTCTTTTATCTTTTCCGGGTCCATGCCTTTTCCGTCGTCTTCCACGGTTATAACCACGTGGCTTCCTTCGTGGTGCGCCATCAAGTAAACGTTGCCTTTTTTGTCTTTACCTTTCTCCTGCCTCTCTTCCATATCTTCCAGCCCGTGGTCAATGGCGTTGCGTATGAGGTGCACCAGCGGATCAGAGAGCTGGTTTATCAAGGAACGGTCCAGTTCGGTGTCTTCCCCGCTTATATGCAACTGCACTTCTTTGCCCATCTCCTTGCTGATATCACGCACCATCCTGGGAAAGCGGTCAAAAACCTGTTTGATGGGAACCATACGCAGTTTCATAGATGCACTCTGCAGGTCCACGGCTATCCGGTCCAGCTGCTCCAGGCAGCGGTCCAGCTCCTCGGTATAACCCCTGCCCAGCTCCATAACCTGGGTGCGGTTGATAACCATTTCTCCCACCAGGTTGATTAATTCATCCAGCTTGACCGTTTCCACCCGCACGGTTTTTTCCATTACGCTGGAACGGGAAGGGGCCTCCTGCCCGCTTTTTTCTTTGTACGCCCCGCTCCCTTTCCCGGCAGCGGCGCTACCGGCCTCGGAAGAGGGTTTTGTTTCCGCGGCCGCTGCCTCCTCTTTTCCGGTTTCTTCCGGCAGCCCCGGTCCGGCTTCGGGCAACGGTTCCGGTTCTGGTTCTGAAGGCGGAACTGCCCCTACTTTCTCTTTAATATTCCACGGGAATATCTCCACTTTTTCTATATCCGTTATGTTTAAAAGCGAGCTCTGCACCTCTTCCCGGGCCAGGGATTCTGAAACCAGGGCCACCAGGAAACTCCGGTCGAATTTCTCTTCATCCAAATCTTTCATGGAAGGATATGTAGTGATTATCTCCCCGTTATCCTCCAGTTCCCGGAGCACCATGTATGCTCGCACAGATTTCATCATGGCGCCTTCTTTCAGGGTTACCTGGAAAAGATAGCCCTCTCCACCTTTATTTAAAGCATTTCTCAAGTTTTCTTTTTCTTCTTCGCTTAAAGGCAGCTCAAAGGTGGACTCCTCGGGCTCATCCGCTCCCGAGGGGGTAACCGTAGCCGCCTGTTCCTCCCGGGCAGTTTCTCCGCCTGCTTCCCCGGTTGCTGCTTCACCCGCACCGGGAACGCTGGTGGGCCATGGCTTTATGTCAACATTTTGTACTTCGGCAATATTTAATAAAGATTCTTTGATTTCTTCCAGGGCGGGGGAAAATACCACCAGACCCACAGTAAAGCTGCATTCAAAGTTTTCCTGCTCCAGGTCGTTCATGGAAGGAGAAGAAGTGATTATATCTCCGTACTTTTCCAATACCTGCAGCACCATGTAAGCACGCACGGATTTCATCAGGGAATCTTCTTTCAAGGTCACCTCTACCAGGTAACTCTCCCCGCCTCCCTGCAAATCCGCTATTAGTTTCTGCTTTTCTTCCTCGTTTAAACCAAAAAACTCTTCCAGCTCTCCTTCTTCCGCCTCCGAGGGACGACTCCCTCCTGCTGTTTTCTCTTCGCCTGCTTCACCTGCCTGGCTTTCCGGCGCACCTGAAGAAGCCTCGCCGCCAATTTCCACCGGCTGCCCCGGCTCTATCTTTCCATCTTTGTGTGCTTTGATTCTTTCCAGCAACTCTGAAGCAGCCACCTTATCCTCTTCAGAAGGATTCTCCGGATTTACTACCAGCTTCTGCAGCAAATCAACGCCGTCAAAAAGCATTTCCACTTTATCCGAAGTAGAAGCCAGGTCGCCCGATTTCAGCAAATCCAGAAAATTCTCCAGGCTGTGGGAGACTTCGGTAATCTGCTCATATCCCATGGTGCCAGCCATCCCTTTCAAGCTGTGCATCACCCGGAACATTTCCGCCAGATTATCTTGGTCTTCAGGATTCTGCTCCAGGCTGAGCAGGCAACCGTTGAGCGTTTGTAAGTATTCCTGCGCTTCTGCCAAAAAAAGTTCTTTGTACTCTGAACTATCCACCGGCTGCGCACCCCCTTTCTTCCGGTTTTAGCTGGTTCCCGCCTGGTCTTCCGTCAGGGTAATCTCTTCCAGGGCTATCTGCTCTTCCGAGGTTAGTATCTTTTCCAGTTCAAGTATGATAATCAAGCGATCGTCTTTCTTGCCGACTGCTTTTATCAGGTCGGTGCGTGCCCCGGCTACGTTGCCGGGAGCCTCGTGGATTTCGTTTTCAGGCATCCGTATTACCTCGGTTACCGAATCCACAATCAGCCCCACATCGTTGCCGTTTACTTCTACAATAATTATCCGGGATTCCTCGTCCCTTTTTGTTTCAGTAATGCCAAACCTCTTCCGGAGGTCCAGTACCGGTATCACTTCACCCCTCAGGTTAATAACTCCTTCTACAAATTCCAGGGACCTGGGGAGGGGAGTGATCTTGGTCAACTTCAGGACTTCCCTGACCTGGTGAATGTTCACGGCAAACTCCTCGTTTTCCAGGATAAACGCCACCATTTGAACTTCATTTACCGCTTCTTTTGCTTCGTCCCGCTTGTGGGTTTTATTCATCCCGCTTCACCTCCTTGATATTAAACTACAATATAGAAACCATAAAAAATAAAAACCGGAATTTACTTTATCTCTTGAGAATGTCTTTACACCAATAGCGGTTTTTTCTACCTTCTTACAGGTTTTCCTATAGATCGGTACCGCTTCGCTTCAAGTTACTCTCTATGCTTAGAATCCTCACTCCCAGCTGCCCGTTTACCACTACTACTTCTCCTCTTCCTACCATCATATCGTTAACGTATATCTCAACCGGCTCTCCGCTGTAGCTGTCCAGTTCCAAAATTCCTCCCCTGCCCAGGGTAAACAGCTCTTTTAAGGGAACCCGGCTTCGACCCAAAACCACTTCTACCTCCACCGGGACATCCTTTACCATTTCCAGCTGCCGGATTCTTTCTTCCATGGGTGTCTCGGGATCAACCGGCTCGGCTTCACTGGACCACAAAATTTTCTGTGCCTCTTCCTCGCCTGCCGGCTCAGCTCCGGTTCCCGGCTCCGGTTCCGGCTGGGGCTGGGGTTGCTGCTGGAGTTCCTCCTCCTCAACCGTGGAAGATTCTTCTGTCTCCTGGGCACCTTCACCCCTCAGCTCTTCTCTTTCGCCGGAAGCTCCCGTTTCTTCTTCCTCGCTGGCTGTCTCCTCAACAGCCGTTCCCGTGGCTGCCGTTTCATCTTGTGGTAATAAAAACTTTACCATCTCTTTGCCAAAAGGTAAAGGTATAACCTGCAAAAGCGTACTGTCCAGCATTTCTTCTACTTCTATACGGAATGAGATCTGTACCAGCTCAATCTCTTCTTCCAGGGTAACCACCGAAGTTTCCTCTTCTCCCAGGTTCTTTTTCTCTATGTGGGGAGGAGAAATATCTATGGCGCGGTTGAACATTTCCGCCATGGAAGTAGAGGCATACCCCATCATCTGGTTCATGGCCTCGCCAACGGCACTTATTTCCACTTCCCCCAGTTCTTCCGAAAGATCTTCGGGGCTCATTCCCATCATCAGTGCGGCTATGACTTTGGCGTCGCTTTCCCTTATCACCAGGATGTTTTCCCCTTCCAGGCCGGTGAGATAACGGATTTGCAGCACCAGGCAGGGGACCGGGTAATTGCTTTTCATTTCCTCGGGCGTTACCACTTCCAGGCGGGGAGTGGTTATACGGACCGCCTTGCCCAGCATATTGGAAAGCGCCGTGGCTGCAGAGCCCAGGGATATGTTTCCAACTTCCGCCAGGGTGTCTCTTTCCAGCTCTGTCAACTCCTCGCTCATTTAAAACAGGGCCTCCTCTTCAACTTAACCCAACTGCTTCACTCTTTCCTCAGGGGTTATTATAGATGTGATCTTTATTGCAAAATTTTCTCCTACTGTCACTACTTCGCCCCTGGCTACCAGCTTTCCGTTTATCACCAGGTCCACCGGTTCATTAATAACCCGGGAAAACTCTATAACGTTGCCGGTAGTCAAAGAGAGCAGCTCTTCTATATTCATTCGCGTCTCCCCGATCCTTACGGAAACCTCCAGGGGAAACTCCAGGATCATCTCCAGCTTTTCGTCCAGCGCATCGTTGCTGCTGGAAGCACTTTCCTGCTCCAGCAGGTCGTTAATTTCCTCGGAAGATAAAAGGTTGTTATTGTCCTCGGGTGCCATTTTCTCCCTCCTTGTTTTCCCTGATCCAGTCGGTTATCTGCAGGGCTTGCCTTTTGCCCAGCTTCCCGGGTTGTGCCAGGAAGAAAGGACGCCCTTCCACGAAGACTTCCAGGGGTTCTCCCTCTTTCCGGTTCAACTGGAGCACATCGCCTTCCTGCAGGTGTAAAAAGTCCTCCAGGGTAATAACCGTAGATCCCAGTTTGGCATTAACTTCCACGCTGGACTCGCCCAGGTAGTTTTTCATTTCTTCTTTTTTCAACTGGTAAGTAGTCTGCTGGTACTGGTTGAACCACTGCTGCGCCGTCAGGCTGGAAAGAACCCGGTCCAGTGTTATATAGGGAAAACAGAGGTTGATTAAACCCTTGGTTTCCTGTATCTGTACCGTTATAGTAACCAGAGCCACGGTTTCACTGGTAGCTATAACCTGGTTAAATTGCGGGTTGGAATCCATGCTCTCTATCTGGGGCTCGAAGTCTGCTATTCCCTTCCAGACGTACTTGAGGTTGTCCAGCATTTTTTCGTTTATCTGCCGCATGACTGACATTTCGATTTCGGTAAGCTCCCGGTTTCCCGGGGGAGATTTCCCGTCTCCTCCAAATATCAGATCTATCAGCGTAAACACGTAAGGGGGGTTGGTTTCCAGCATGGCCACGCCCAGCTCTTGAGATGGATTGAATATGGTCATCAGGGTAGGAACGGGAAGAGAAAAAATAAATTCCTCGTACGTGACCTGGCTGACCGACTCAACTTTAAGCTGCACCGGCACCCTCAGGTAAGCAGTCAAAAAATTCCCCAGGATACGGGCGTAATTGTCGTGGATAATTTGCAGGGTTCGCAGCTGTTCCTTGGAAAATTTAGTGGGCCGGCGAAAATCGTACGTCTGGTAATCTTCACTTTCATCTTTTTGCTCTTCTTCTTCAATGGCTCCCGAAGATACCGCAGAAATTAGGGAATCTATTTCGTTTTGCGAAAGAACGTCTTTGCCCATGATGCTCCCCCCTTTGCTACTCAGAAAACACGTTTGCTTGTAGCGTCGCTGGTGTAGTGGTTGGCTCGGCTCATGCTACCGTTCGAGGGCCACAACATCGGCTCAGCTTTCGGTCTCCGCGGGCTCCCCTAAATGCGGAAGTTGGAGATTAGAGGTTAGAAATTGGAATGAAAAAAAGAAAATCCAACTTACTTCAGTTTTTCTACTGTGACTGATGATATATACGACTTCCAACCTCTAACTTCTAACTTCTGATTTGCGCCAACCCCAAACACCAGCTCTGCTGTGTATTTTCCACCTTCTACTGGTGGCGCCGCGCCTGCGGCGCCAGGGTGACTACTCTGAAAATACCCTTTACATATATCAACGAATAATTTTGAGTAATAGGTATCCCCCTCTCCCTGACCCTCCCCCACGGTGAGGGGGGAGGGGATACCTTTAGCCAATACATCTGCATCTTCGTCCCGACATTTCCCCTCTCCCCGGCGTGGGAGAGGGGGGTTCATTTTCCTCCCTCTACTGGTAGCGCCAGCGGCGCCGGGGCGTAAAATCCAACCTCTAACTTCCAACTTCTAACCTCTAACCTCTAACCTCCAATTTGCCCTACCTTTTGGCCTGCAGGGCGAGAACCCACAGCTCGTTGGCCGTGGAAACCGCCCGCGTGCTGGAACTTAGGGCCCTTTGCATCTTTATCATATCGGACATTTCCTGGTAGAGTTCCACGTTGGAGCCTTCCAGCATGTTCTGCCTCAAGACTCCCCTGCCTTCTTCACCGGGCACTCCTCCCATAGGCTCTCCTGAAACGCCTGTTTCCACGTAAAGGTTGTCCCCTTCAGCCTCCAGGCCGTCGGGATTAGTAAAGCGGTATACCTCCAGGTCACCCAGGTGTTCCCTTTCACCGTCTTCATCCACGGCATGAACTTCGCCTTCCTCGCTTATGGAGACATCTTCAGCAGAAATCTCTTCCAGGGTAAAATCCGTCTCCAGTATGTCTCCCGCGGCTGTAACCAGGTTCCCTTCCGCGTCTTTAAAGAAACTGCCCTGTCGGGTATAGGCTTCGGTCCCGTCGGGGCGCACCACCCGGAACAAGCCTTCCCCTTCCACCGCCAGGTCCAGGGGACGACCGGTCTGCTGCATGTCCCCCTGCTCAAAAGAAGGTATCACCGAGGACACCCTGCTCCCGTTGCCACCCTGGGGCTCCCTTAAAGCGGGGTCGGGATCTACCGGCAGTCTCCTTTCCCCAAATTCGCGGTATACCAGGTCGCTGAAGGAGGCTTCCGAACTCTTATACCCCGGGGTATTCACGTTGGCAACATTGTCGGCCACCTGGTCTAACCCGCCCTGGTAGGCCCTTACCCCGGTATAAGCATTAGATATGGCTGTATGCATTGTTTCACCCCTTTATCCATTGGATGAAGCCAGTTTACCTCATGGCTCCCAGTTCGTTGGCGGCCTTTTCCAGAATACTGTCATAGGTGATCATGACCCGCTGGGCCGTTTCGAAACTGTTCCTGGCTTCCATCAGGTTTACTATCTCCTCGGAGAGGTCCACGTTGGAGTTTTCCACAAAGCCCTGCATGACGCGGGCTTCTGAATCCACAAAATCATCTTCTGCCCCTTCTTCCGGGACGTACAGGTTGTCGCCTTCTTTAGCCAGGTCGGCCTCTTCCGGGAAATCTACTACCTGGAGCTGATCCACAAACTCCCCCTCCAGGTAAATGGAGCCATCCTCTTCTATGGAGTAGCTGCCCCGCTCCATCTCTTCTACATCCAGAACTACCGGGCCGTCTTCTCCCTGCACCGGATTTCCTTCCACGTCCACCAGCACGCTTTCCTCGTTTAAAAAAAATCGCCCGTTCCTGGTATACCTGGATTCATCGTCTATTTCTACTTCAAAAAAACCTTCTCCCTCCAGGGCCAGATCCAGTGTACGTCCCGTTTCTTCCAGCTGCCCCTGGGTGAAGTGGGTATAATCTTCTTCTATAGCCACGTTGTGTGCCATAACACCTGTCGGCACTGCCTGCCTCCTGCCGGCAGGAAAAGAATCATCACCTGAGCCGGTCCTGGAAACCAGCCACTCGGCAAAGCTGGTTTGCACCGTTTCATCCTTCTTATATCCCGGGGTATGCTGGTTAGAGAGGTTGTTGCCGGTTGTTTCCAATCTCATCTGCTGGGCCAGCATGGCCCCTTCCGCCATATATAAGCCTCTCAATTTTCTCCAATTCCTCCTTTCCTGAAAATATAACGCTTTTACCGCTTTCCTGTTAAACCTTTACGTAGAAGTGATATCTATTCTTTCTTCCTCAGGGAAAGTATCAGTTCCACTTCTCCCTTGCCCAGCCCGGTCTCGCGGGCTATCTCTTCCATCCCTCTGCCATCCTGCCAGAGGTTCAACACCCGGGTATTCCTGTCACCTTCCACTTTTGCCGGGCTTTCTTTATGTACCGGATTTCTTACCGTTTTTTCCTTTACTGCTTCTACTGCTTCTTCCACTGCTTCATTTCCGGGGCCACCCCGGAGCAGCTCAGCTTCTTTCTCTTCCCGGCGCGGCTCCTCCGCTACAGTGTTTGTATCCATATTTGCCCGGGTTTCCTCCAGCGCCCTCAGGCGGCCCTCCAGTTTTTCCACCCGGTTTTTAAGGTTGTGGACTCTTCCTTCCACTCCCTCCGAGAATATTTCTTTTTGAAGCGACTCCTGAAAATCAGCTCTTCCGGTCGGGTTTTTCTTCCAGTAAATTACCCCGGCCACTCCCAGCGCCGCCCCTGCCAGCAAACCTATCACCAGACCCAGGGCAAACCATCCCAAGGGGGATAACCCTCCATCCATCGGAATTTCCGTTTTTGTATATATTTTCGACAAACTGCCTTATTTTACTTTTCAATTCTACACGGGGTCGTTATTTTCCTGTTGCAAATATTTTTTTAGTTTCTGTAGTGCCCGGGCATGTAGCTGAGACACCCTTACCGTAGATATTTCCAAAACCCCGGCTATCTCTTTCTGGGTTAGCTCTTCGTAGTAATACAGGCTGAGAATCAGGCGGTCCCGGTAAGGGAGGGCTACCAGGGCAGAAGCCAAAAGCCCTTTTTTTTCTTTTTCGTACAGGACGTCCCCGGGATCTTCGCCGGAAGTAATTACTTCCTCCAGCTTTAACCCGGCTTCCCGGTCGTCGCTGAAGAGCATGGTCTCCAGGGAAACTATAGAATAAAAGTGGTGCTGCCTCCAGACTTCTTTTACGTCCTCCCCGGACCAGTTTAACTCCCCGGCAATTTCTTCGGCCGTGGGCTCCTGCTGCAGGTGGTGCCCTGCTTTTTCTTCCGCTTCCTGCACCTGGCGCAGCCGACTAAAAAATGAACGCGGAGCCCAGGCCAGTTTCCTTAGTTCATCTATCATGGCTCCCTTTATCCTGCGGGAAGCATAGGCGGGAAATTCCAGTCCGCGACCGGGGTCGTACCTTTCCCAGGCCTCCAGCAGCCCCACTATACCGCATCCAACCAGGTCGTTTTCTTCCATGGTAGCGGGAAGAGACATGCTCAGGCGCGAGGCTATCTTCTTGACCAGCGGGAGGTATTTAACTACAATTTCTTCTTTTTCTTCATACATGCCTTCTTGGGTTTCCCGGTAAGACATGCGGCAGCACCTCTCTTTTTCTCCTCCTACTTCATGCGGCGCCTCATTTCTTCAAATATATGGCTGATTATAAGATCCCTCACCTTATCTTCCAGCTCAATAAATTCCACCCCCAGGCGGTACTTGTTTACCTCTACTGTATCCATTTTAGCAGTGCGGGTAATCCTGCCCTTAAGCATCAGGCTGTCATTTCCTATCTGGAGATTTATAAGTAACACCGTTCCTTCCGGGATATAGCGGGGAGCCGTAAACTGCAGTCCGCCACCGGATATGTCCACGGTATAGCCGTGCCTTCCTTCCGGGAGGTTTACCGCTTCCCGGGAACGCGTTAGCTGACGGGCACTACTTCCTTCACCCGGGGAGTACCACTTCTGCAGCACCCGTCCGGCTTTTCTCTCGGAAATATCCCCTCCGCTGCCTTTACCTTCCACCACCCAGTATTCAACCTCCAGGTTCCAGGAAAAGCGGAAAAACCTCCTCCTCTGCCACCGCTCCAACTGCTCCGGGTAATCTATCTCGATCAGCCATACCTGGTCTTCGCGATGCCCCAATACCCGTGAGACAAAACCGTACATGGCGTCGTCTGCTATTAAATAGAAGTTCCAACGGCTGTGCTCCGGCATCTTCAACTTTTCGTTAAAAGCAGAGAGGGGTACGTTGATAAAGAAACTCTTTTCCCCGACTTCCTGGATGGTAGCGTGGTAATACTTCTGCTGTTCTTCATCCACTACCCTTACCCTGGTATTCAGTTGAAACAGGCTTTTATCTCTCATGGAACCACTGCTCCCTTTATTGCGGAGTAAGTGCTAACCCTAACCCCTGCTCCAGGCTTTACTTCGAGAAACATCTTTCCGGCAACATCGCCGATTATTTTCCTCTTTCTAGTGGTGGCGCTGCGCCAGCAGCGCCGGGGTGACTACTCAGAAAATAACTTATATGCTTTCTTGTACCGGGTT
>CAYODA010000021.1:0-18448 GCA_964402625.1 uncultured Syntrophomonadaceae bacterium
TGCTGGGTGGAATACTGGAGGCGGTTTCCGGGGGGCAAGGGGGCAGTGGGGTAGTTACACTGTGGTGGTTGGCTATTGCCTGCCTGGTAGTGGTGGTGCTGCTGTGGTTGCTCCGTCCTTACCTGGAGGAAAAAGGGTGGCAAGAGAAACTGCAGGGTAAGGTAGAGGTAAAACTGGGTGGGATGCGGCGGATGGTGCCGGCAATCCTGGATACGGGGAATCGGGTAAAGGAACCTTTTGGCCACAAGCCGGTAATACTGGTGGATTACCTGGAGCTAAAAGAGGTGGTTTCGGAAGGGTTGAATCTTCCTTTGCCGGTGGAGAAATTTGATCCGGTTCATATTCTGGAAGCTATTGCTGGACATCCCGGGTCGGAGCGATTTTACTTAATTCCTTTTAAAAACGCCGGAGGTCAACCGGAAATGCTTCTGGGTTTCCGACCGGATGAAGTTTGCGTTTTCAGCGGAAACGAGGGGGGAGAAGTTGGCTCAAAGGTGGCCCTGGGGCTGTATCAAAAGCCGTTTGGCGGTGCGGGGGAGATTAAAGCCCTGATGCCCCCGGAAGTGCTCCAGATGGTAGGATAAAAATAATTAACAGGGGGGAAGATTGATTTTGCAGGGAAAATGGTGGCGCATTCGAAGGAGAACCAGGATTTTGTATTTACGTTTTCTGTCCCTATTACGTGTTTCCTATGGGCAGTATTTGTATTATGTAAGCAACAGTGAAACATTACCCCCACCTCTTAGCAGGCAGGAAGAAAGGAATCTGCTACAAGAGCTAAAAAACGGCAACGACACGGTACGCAGTGAGTTGATAGAGCGCAATCTCAGGCTAGTGGTTTATATTGCCCGCAAATTTGAGAATACCGGGGTGAGCATTGATGATCTTTCTTCCATAGGTACAATTGGACTTATAAAAGCTGTCCGGACCTTTGATCCCCATAAAAATATCAAGCTGGCTACTTACGCTTCCAAGTGTATAGAAAACGAAATACTAATGTTTTTGCGGCGCAACCATAAGATACGTATGGAGATTTCTTTTGACGAGCCCTTAAACGTGGACTGGGACGGAAACGAACTTTTGTTGTCGGACATACTGGGTACAGAAAGTGATATAATTGTTAAAAATATTGAGTTTGAAGTGGAGAAAAAACTCCTGTACCTGGCCATGGAAAAGCTGGATGAACGTGAGCGTTGTATAATGGAAATGCGCTTTGGCCTGCAGGGGCATAAGGAAAAAACTCAAAAAGAAGTAGCCAGCCTGCTGGGAATTTCCCAGTCGTACATTTCCCGGCTGGAAAAAAGAATCATGCAACGGTTGAAAAAAGAGATAAACAAAATGGAATAAGATGTAAACCCCTCACTTCGCATAAAAAACAGGCTGCAGGAAATACTTAAATTAGCCTGTCAAAATGCGGAGGTAGGGTCTATGAATAAAGTGGAGATTTGTGGTGTCAATACTTCGAAGCTCCCGGTTTTAAGCAACGAAGAGATGTATCAGCTTTTCCTACGCCTGCGCAATGGGGATGAAGCCGCCAGGGAGGCACTCATAAGCGGCAATCTGAGGCTGGTATTAAGTGTCATCCAGAGGTTCAACAACCGTGGAGAGAATGTAGACGACCTTTTCCAGGTTGGTTGCATTGGGCTGATGAAGGCCATTGATAATTTCGACCTGGAGCAGAACGTAAAATTTTCTACTTACGCCGTTCCTATGATAATTGGAGAGATAAGGCGTTACCTGAGGGATAATAATACTATAAGGGTAAGCCGCTCCCTCCGGGATATTGCCTACAGGGTGTTGCAGGTAAGGGACCGCCTGGCGAACAAACACTCCCGGGACCCATCGATAGGAGAGATAGCCAGCGAGTTAAACCTGTCCCGGGAAGAGATAGTATTTGCGCTGGATGCCATCCAAGAACCGGTTTCCCTTTTCGAGCCTATTTACCAGGACGGCGGAGATCCCATATATGTTATGGACCAGATCAGCGATGAAAAAAATATAGACGAAAAGTGGTTGGAAAACCTGTCTATTAAAGAAGCCCTGACCAGGCTAAGTGAAAGGGAAAGGCACATCCTTACACTCCGGTTTTTCCGGGGAAAAACCCAGATGGAGGTGGCCGATGAAATTGGAATTTCCCAGGCCCAGGTTTCCCGGCTGGAAAAAGGGGCTTTGACCCAGCTTAAGCGGCAGATTCAGTAAACAGGAAAAAGGAGGTGTTCCATGAAATTTGCAAGTTTTGTCACCGGGACAGTGCTATCAGTGGGGGTTCTTTTTAATCCCTTTTGGGGGTGGACAATGGATGCAGAAGATAAAGATAAAGAAAATGCAGTAGTGGCATACCATCCGCATAACCTGATCTCCTGCGAATTAGATAGTGAAGAAGAGCTCCGCAGTACCGGCAAAATCTCTTCTATTTACAGCAATTTTTTCAGGTAGTACAGTTGCTTTTCCGGAGGTGTTTTTAAGGTATTAAGGAGAAGCATTTTATTGTATCTTTATGTTTTAAGCAAGTGTCCAACTATCCCCTTTCTACCGGCCCTTCCCTGGACCACCTCGGATTTTTTTGAAGCAAATAATCTTTATAAAGGTTCGTATTTTTTAACCCTTTAATCCCTTGAAATAAAAAAAAATAACTGGTATCATACTAACAAAGGTCAGAGAAGGTCAAACTAACTTCTCTTTTTCGTTTGGATTAAGTTTTGATATAATAATACGGTACTGCAATTATTATCGTCGCTGGGAGCATGAATAACCGAAACAGGCGACGGAGGCAGGACCGTCATTTAGGCTCAAAGAAAGGAGCGTGTAACGGTGTCTGAATACGTAAAGTTTACCAGAAGTGCGCAGCAGGTAACCCGATATGCGCAGGAAGAAGCCTTGAGACTTAAGCACGTTCACATAGGCGTGGAACACTTGTTCCTGGGACTGGTAAAAGAAGGTTCCGGAGTAGCGGCTCAAACCCTCCAGGGGATGGGTATAAATTTAAATGAGGCCCGGCTGGTAGTAGAAAATATTGTAGGAAGTGGAGAAAAAAATGTATACAGGAAACCCGTTTTTGCCACCGGGGCCCAGGAAACACTGGAACTTGCAGCTGTGGAAGGATATCGTTCCGGAAACGGCTATGTGGATACGGAGCATATACTTCTGGGGCTTTTAAGGAAAGGCGGAATAACGGAGCAGATCCTGGAAACCTTGGGTGTGTCCCCGGATGAAGTTTTCCGGGAAGTTATTCGTATGATGGGTGGAGATCCCGACGATCCTTCCTGGCAGGAAGATGAGCAGGAATGCTCCATGTGCCAGGGAAATGAACAGAAAGCGGCAGCAATCGAGGACTACGGCAGTGATCTCACCAAACTGGCCGAAGAAGAGAAGCTGGAACCGGTCATAGGTCGTGAAAAAGAACTGGAAAGAGTTATCCAGATACTGGGGCGCAGGACCAAGAACAACCCCTGCCTGGTCGGGGAAGCCGGAGTAGGTAAAACGGCTATCGCAGAAGGTCTGGCCAGGAAGATAGTCCGGGGCGACGTTCCTGTTTACCTGCGAGATAAGAGAGTGGTACAGCTGGAGCTGTCGGCCCTGGTTGCCGGAACCAAGCACCGGGGTGAATTTGAAGAGAGGATGCACCAGCTCCTGCAGGAGCTGCAGGAAGCAGGAAATATTATAGTTTTCTTTGATGAACTGCATACTGTTATTGGGGCAGGTGCCGCAGAGGGAGCCATGGATGCCTCCAATATATTAAAGCCGGCTCTGTCCCGGGGTGAGCTCCAGGCCATTGGCGCCACCACGTTAAACGAGTTCAGAAAACACGTTGAAAGCGATGCCGCCCTGGAAAGGCGTTTCCAGCCTGTTTTTGTGGACGAGCCTACCGAAGAAGAGAGCCTGCAGATACTAAAAGGCTTGCGAGAGCGTTACCAGGATCACCACCGGGTGGAAATTCCTGATGAAACGCTGGAAGCAGCAATCAAGCAGAGTACCCGTTTTATCCAGGATCGCTACCTTCCCGACAAGGCTATAGACCTGATGGATGAATCCGCTGCCCTGGTTCAGATCAGGTACTATACTTCTCCCGCCAGTGAGGTGCAGGAAGAGCTGGATAGAATCAGGCGGGAAAAGGAAGCAGCGGTGAACAGCCAGGATTATGAAAGGGCAGCAGAACTAAAGGAGCGTCAAGAGCAGCTTGAAATGGAGTTAAATGAAGAGGAAGAACCGGTGGAGCAGGAGGAAAGAGGTTCAGTAAATGCAGATACCAGGGTAACCGAAGAAGATATTGCAAAAGTGGTATCCGACTGGACCGGTATTCCGGTTAACAAGCTAACAGAAGAAGAATCCACCATGCTGCTCAACCTGGAAGCACACCTCCGGCAAAAAGTTATAGGGCAACACGAGGCCGTAAAAGCAGTTTCCCGGGCTGTGCGCCGGGGAAGAACCGGTCTTAAAAAACCGGGGCGGCCCATCGGTTCCTTTGTATTCCTGGGGCCCACCGGCGTGGGCAAAACCGAACTGGCCCGGCGGCTCGCTGAGGTGCTCTTTGGAGATGCGGATGCAATGCACCGGCTGGACATGTCCGAGTACATGGAGAGCCACTCTACGGCCCGTTTAGTCGGCGCCCCTCCCGGGTACGTAGGTTACGAAGAAGCGGGGCAGCTAACGGAAAGGGTGCGCCGTCGCCCTTATAGCGTTATCCTGCTGGATGAGGTGGAAAAAGCCCATCCGGAAGTATTCCACGTCTTGCTGCAGGTGCTGGAAGACGGCAGGCTTACCGACAGCCGGGGAAGGACGGTGGATTTTAGTAATACCGTTATTATCATGACCTCCAACCTGGGCTCAGATTCCCTGCAGAAGCAGCCTACCATGGGCTTCCGGGTAGGTTCTGAAAACGAAGAGTACCAGGACATGAAAGATAAGGCGCTGGATGAACTGCACCATACCTTCCGGCCCGAGTTCATTAACAGGCTGGATGACGTGGTAGTTTTCCAGAGCCTTTCCCGGGAAGACCTGGGACAAATTGTAGAATTGATGCTCCAGGAACTTTCGCAGAGGGTAGAGGAATACCGCCTGGAGCTGGAGGTAAGCCCCTCAGCAAGGGAGTACCTGGCCCGCGAAGGATATGACCCCGCCTACGGAGCACGTCCCCTGCGCAGGGTTATTCAGAAGCAGGTCGAAGACGGGCTCTCCGAAGAGATGATTGCCGGCAACCTGCAGCCCGGCGACAAAGTAGAAGTTGACACGCAAGAAGGAGAAGGGGAGACCTTCCTGACCTTTAAACGAAAAGAAGGGGCGGTATGCTCTTAAACTCAATTCTATAACTCGCCTCCCCTGTAAAGCATAAAAATAGCGCCGCCGTTTTTCAAGATACGGCGGCGCTATTTTTATATCCGGTATTTTGTTATTTAATTACCCGCTATATGATAATATATAGTACACCAATATAAAATTATAAAATGACGGAGGAGGAGAAACCGTGATAAGAATATCCGAGCTTCGCAACCGGGAAGTAGTAAACGTTAACGACGGCCGCCGGCTGGGAGTTATTGCCGACCTGGATATTGACCTGGAAAAAGGAAGCGTAAAGAGCGTGATAATTCCGTCCTCCAGCGGGGTCTGGGGGAAATTCACCGGAGGGAAAGATTACGTCATTCCCTGGGACAAAATAGTCAAGATAGGGGTGGACACCATACTGGTTGATTTTCCGGAAGAGGGTTATTCCGGGGAAAACAAAAAATAATGCAATAATAATCTTTTTTTCAGGCGCCGCTTACAGGAAAATGTAGAAGAAAAAAGGTGATTGCCCCCGGCAATTTTACCGAGAGGCGATTTTGGTAATACAATATGTTGTATTATAATGCAAAAGAGAGAGCAAATATTGTAGGGCGGTGCTTCATTGTGAAGTGTCCTTACTGCAAGGGAATGGAGAGCAGGGTGACTGATTCACGGGCGATAGAAGATGCCAGGGTCATCCGTCGTCGGAGGGAGTGCACAGACTGCCAGATGCGCTTTACCACCATGGAAAAGGTGGAGGAAGAGCCGGTAATGGTGATAAAGCGTGACGGTAGAAGGGAAGTATGGGACGGGAACAAGATCCTCACCGGCCTGCTTCGGGCTACCGAAAAAAGAGGAGTTAACTTTTCAGTGCTCCAGGACCTGGTGCAGCAGGTGGAACAGGAGGCCCGCAGCCTGTACCAGCGGGAAATACCCGCTGATCGTATTGGGGACCTGGTCCTGTACCGCCTGCTTTCTATTGATGAGGTGGCTTACGTCAGGTTTGCTTCAGTTTTTCGTAAGTTCCAGGACATAGATTCTTTTAAACGGGAACTGGAAAAGATGTACGAAAGAAAAGACGAAGAAGAGACTTCTTAGCCTGGTTCTACCCGGTACTGCAGTACGGGGAGATAGTGATTGCCTGGAAATCATATTAAAAATAGGAGGGTTATGGTTGGAAGAAAATGTAAAACAAAAGGTGGTTTCGGAAGAAAGTGAATCGGGAGAAGAAGTGGTGGTAATGGACAGCTACCCTTATTTTACCAGGGTGCGCAAAAGAGACGGGCGGGTAGTCTCTTTTCACCCGGATAAGGTAACCGATGCCATCTTTAATGCGGCCCGCGCAGTAGGCGGAAGTAACCGGGACACCGCCGAAAACTTGACCTACCAGGTAGTTAAGTATCTCAAAGATCAGGGATACAACGGCCTTATACCGGGAGTGGAAGACATCCAGGATGCCGTGGAAAAGGTCCTGATTGAGAATGGACATGCCCGCACGGCCAAGGCTTACATACTTTACCGGGACCGGCGTACCCGTATCCGCGAAGGAAGAACCGAGTTAATGGATACGGTTAAAGAGATACTGGTAGAAACTAACCGTGAAAACGCTAATATTAACAACTCCCCTTCGGCTAAAATGCTGCAGATAGCCATGGCGGCCAGTAAAAAGTACTACCTTACCAACATGGTGCCCGACGAGTACGCCCAGTCGCACCTGCAGGGAGATCTTCATATTCACGACCTGGATTATTACAGTAAAACCTTAAACTGCCTCCAGATAGATTTAAAGGATCTGCTTCTTAAAGGATTTAATACCGGCCATGGTTTTATCAGGCCTCCCCAGAGGATTGCTTCTGCGGCGGCACAGGCAGCCATAATTCTTCAAAGCAACCAGAATGACATGTACGGAGGGCAGAGTTTTCCCCACTTTGATTATGATATGGGTGAAGTAGTTCGCAACTTAAAACACCGCCCTGATTACGAAGAAGTATTTCAATCCATGGAGGGACTTATTTATAACCTTAATACCATGCACAGCCGGGCCGGGGCCCAGGTGCCGTTTTCTTCTATAAACCTGGGGACGGATAAATCGAGGGAAGGACGTATGGTTACCCGGGCGGTGCTGGAATCTTTTGAGAAGGGCCTGGGAAGAGGTGAAAATCCTATCTTCCCCAACCTGGTGTTCCGGGTGAAAAAAGGGGTAAACCTGGACCCGGGCGATCCCAACTACGACCTTTTCCAACTGGCCCTGAAGGCAGCTTCGCGCAGGCTTAATCCTACTTTCAGCTTTATGGACAGTACCCTAAACCAGCCTTACGGAGAGGAAACAGCTTATATGGGCTGCCGCACCCGTACCATAGGGAACAGGCACGGCCCGGAAGTTTCAGCCGGCCGGGGAAATATTGCCCCTGTTACCTTAAACCTTCCCCGCCTGGCCTTGAAGAGCAGGGGAGACTCGGAACTCTTTTTTGTGGAGCTGGATCGCCTGATGCGCCTGGCGGCCCGCCAGCTAATCCACCGTTTTGAAGTACTTTCCCGACTGAAGGTCAAGGATCTGCCTTTCCTGATGGGGCAGCAACTCTACCTTGATTCCCGGCATCTCTCGGAGGAAGAAAATATAAGGGAAGTAATAAAGCACGGCAGCCTTTCCATCGGGTACATAGGCCTGGCGGAAGCGGTTTGCTCCCTGACCGGCCGCCATCACGGGGAAGACGAGGAAACAGCTGCCATGGCTTACCAGATAATGGAGCACATGAAGAGGCGGACGGATATGTTTGCCGAGGAATTTGATTTAAACTTTGTGCTTTATGCAACTCCTGCAGAAGGACTGGCTGGCAGGTTTGTAGAGATAGACCGGGAGAAGTACGGCATAATTCCAGGGATTACAGATAAGGAGTTTTACACCAATTCTTATCACGTGCCGGTAAATTACGCCATGTCCCTTTTTGAGAAACTAACTTTGGAAGGCAGGTTTCACCGCCTCAACAACGGCGGGCATATCAGCTATGTAGAACTGGAATCGCCGCCGCAGCATAATATAGAGGCGGTAGAAAAAATAGTGCGGCACATGTACCAGAGTGACGTAGGTTATGGAGGAATAAATTACCCCATAGATGAATGCTGTAACTGTGCCCACAGCGGTGTTATTGATGATGCCTGCCCTGTTTGCGGCAGCCTCCAGGTGCGACGTATAAGGAGGATTACCGGCTATCTCTCTACAGAAGACCGCTTTAACGACAGCAAACAGGCCGAGCTGAAAAAGCGGGTCCCGCATTTCTTCGGGGGGCGGCACTAATTGGATAATCGTATAAGGGTTTACGGAATTAAAGAAGAAAGCATGGTAGACGGTCCGGGGATAAGATTTGCTTTATTCACGCAGGGCTGCACCATAAATTGCCCGGACTGCCATAACCCGGAGGCCAGGGATCCCCGGGGCGGCGTAGAGATGGACGTTGAAGAGATCCTGGAGCAGATTAAAAAGTTACCCCACCTGGACGGGGTAACTTTCAGCGGAGGAGAGCCTTTCCTGCAGGCAGGCCCGCTGTCGGTTTTGGGTAAACGGGTTAAAGAAAAAGGCTTGCACCTGATAGTTTTTACCGGTTATACCTGGGAAGAACTAATGGAGATGTGGGTGAGCCGCCCGGAAGTAGGGGAGCTATTAAAAACATCGGACATTCTTGTGGACGGACCCTACGTAAGTGAAAGCAGGGACCTGACGCGCCCTTTCAGGGGGTCTTCCAACCAGCGCATGATAAAGGTAGCGGACTCCCTGGAGAAGGGAGAAGTGGTAACTTCCTAGAAAGGAGCCTTATAAAATTATATGGGGGTTCTGGAGCTCAAGCGGCAAGGGGAGATGGAGTGCCTGCAATCTCCCCTTTTAGATACGGTTAGCCTGGTGGAACACGGATTTTCCACCAGGCGGGGTGGCAAAAGCAAGGGAGCTTTTGCCACCCTCAATACAGGGGCGAAGAGCGGCGATCAACTTTCCCTGGTAAAAGAAAACCGCCGAATTTTTTTAAAGGCGTGGGGGCGGCGGACAGAAGACGCAGTTGCAGCGGAATCGATCCACAGGACCAATATTGCCGTGGTGGAGAATAAAGATCGCGGGAAAGGAGTAGAGACTGGCCGTCCGCTGGCCGGCTATGACGCCATGGTTACTGCGCAGCCCGGGGTGATTCTTACTGCCTATTCAGCCGACTGCTTTCTTTTTTGTCTGGTAGACCCGGTAAACAAAGTTGTTTCCGTAGCCCATGCCGGCTGGCGCGGGGTATTGGGAGGGATGGCTTACAGCCTGGCAGACAAAATGAAGGAAGTTTATGGGAGCTCGCCCGCCGATCTTAAGGTTGCAGTTGGTCCGGGTATTTGCTCTAACTGCTTTGAAGTAGGAGAAGAAGTGGCTGATGCTTTTTACCGGCGCGGCTGGAATAAGCCTGCTTGCCGGGAAAAAGACCGGGTAACCGGCCAGCATAAAGTAAACCTGCCGGAAATAATTCGCCGCCAGTTCCTGGGGGCGGGCTTAAAAGAGGAAAACCTGGACTCCTCGCCCTGGTGCACTTCCTGCAGTCCTTTGCTTTTTTACTCTTACCGACGGGACCGTGGTTTAACCGGTCGTATGATGACTTTTCTGGTACTAAAATAAAGAGAGTTTGTTAAGCGGAAAAAATAAAGGGTGTTTTAGCTTAAATGCTGAATATATAATACAGGTTTATATACAGGTATTTCAGGCAGTTTAAGTGACGAGAGTGAGGCGCGCATGCGAAAGAGGGAAAGAGACTTCCAGGTAATTAAAGGTAAAGGACGAACCCGCCTTCCCGGGCTGGAAAAGTTCCTGTACGGGTTAATTGTCTTATTGGTGATAGTTCTTTTGGTCCAAATAGGTTACCAGTGGGTCAAGAACTGGTGGACAGCTTATCGTTTACAGGTAGAAATGGTAGAGCCGGGGTCTCTGCGTAAACACGTAGAGGTGGAAGGCATGATTACCAGGGACGAGGAAGTCATGCTTTCTCCCGGAAGGGGTGTTTTTAAAGGCAAGGCTTCCCCGGGGGAGAGGATTGCTACAGGGGAAAAAGCCGGCACCCTGGAGGCCGAGGCTGGCCCTGCATCATCTACTTCCTACCGCCGGGAAGTGGAAAGTGAAATTAAACATTTTGCGGGAATGGTTAATGATTCCGGTGAAACGCTGCGCTTTCCTTTTTCCGACGAAAGAGTGCCTGGCAGCCATTCAAGTTGGGAGATTACCACCGTTATTCCCGGGCTGCTTTCTTACCGGATAGACGGTTTGGAGGGATACGGCCCGGGGAGCTTTCCCTATGAATACCTGGAAGATGATATTTTGGGAAGCGGGCAGCCTGAACAAAACGAGGAGGATGTACCGGCGGAGGTGGACAGTGAGCCACCTGATGAAGAAGCAAGGGAAGTAAATATAGGTGACCCATTGTTTAAAGTGGTAACCGGATGGGACTGGTATTTTAGCGTGGTTCTGGAAAACGGGGAAGAAGAGATTGCATCTTCTGAGAAGGTTAACCTGGTGTTCCCGTTTGCTGAAGACAGTGAGGTAGAAGCAAAACAGGAAGAGCTAGTTGAGCCGGAATCCGTAAACGGGCTGCGTATTACTTACCGGATAGAAAAACACCTGCCCGGTTTTGAAGAAATACGCAGTTCAAGGGTAAATCTGTATTACGGGGAATACAAGGGAGTAATAGCGCCGCAGGAGGCTATAAAAGAAAGGGAAGGAGAAAAAGGAGTTTACTTAAACCAGGGTGGAGTGGTAGATTTTCAGCCGGTGGAGGTATTGTTTTCCCGGGAAGAACACTGCGTAATAGAGGGAGTTTCCCCCTATTCCCTGGTAATTATGAACCCGGGACTGGTTGAAGAAGGGCAAAGACTGGAGTAAAAGGCAGGTGAAATGAATATGATAAAAGAAAATTACCGGCATCTTTTGGAACGGATAGCGGAATCCTGCCGGCGTGTGGGCCGGGACCCGGGGGAAGTAAAGATAATCGCGGTAAGTAAAAGATTTCCACCGGAAACCATAAACCATGCCGTGGAGCTGGGCATTCGTGAGCTGGGGGAAAACCGGATACAAGAAGCCGTAGAAAAGATACCGCAGGTAAAAGGGGAAGTTAACTGGCATTTTGTAGGTCACCTGCAGAGCAACAAGGTAAAAGAAGCCGTGCAGTATTTTAGCCTGATACATTCCCTGGACCGGTACAGCCTGGCCAGGGAACTGGACCGGCGTGCCAGGCTGGAAGAAAAAAAGGTCAGGGCACTGGTGCAGGTGGACGTGGCCGGTGAAGAAACCAAGCATGGCCTATCCCCTCAAGATTTAAAGGAATTTGTTGAAGAAGTAAGCCGGTGGGGCACCATTAAGATTGAAGGTCTAATGACCATGGCTCCCTTTGTGGAAGACCCGGAAGAAGTCAGGCCTTTCTTTCGGCAAATGAGGAAACTGAGGGACAGTGTTAAAAAACCCGGGCTGGAATTGCCCCATTTATCCATGGGGATGACCAATGATTTTACAGTAGCCGTAGAAGAAGGAGCAACCATGGTGCGGATAGGCACGGCCCTGTTTGGTTCCCGTCAAACCAATTAGTACTTTTCAACTGTTTGTTAAAGAAATAAAAGGATTAAAGTGGAGAATCGCCTTTCCCTGACAATTTTGATTGTGTTAAAATAGAATAGCGTTTTTATAAGAGAAGGTGGTGCTAAATATGCCAGTGGAAATAAAAAGTTTTCTTTCTTCAATCATAAGTATTTTTTATTATATACTGTTGGCCCGGATAATCATAACCTTTTTCCGGTCAGCCATTAGTTCAAACGAAATAGTAATGCAGTTGTACCGCGTGCTTTATACCCTTACGGAACCCCTGCTAAGACCGCTGCGCAACATGATTCCACCCCTGCGCTCGGAGATGGGTTACGTGGATCTTTCCCCGTTGGCGCTGCTGGTGATATTAATTATCTTGAGAAGGGTGTTGTGGGCCCTGTAACAGCATCTTCCTTTGCATGGTTTTTGCAAACCGGTTTTCTACCCTGCATTATTGCTCCAGTTTTGTCGGTTAAGTAATTCAGGATTCCTGCTTAAATGTTTCTGAATACGGTACAAGGAGGGTTTGGTTATAGAAGAACGAAGAAAACAGGTAGAAGAGCTTTTTCAGAAGTACACCGGGGAAAGCGAACGGAACTGGATTGAGCAGCTGTTAGAAAAAGTGCAGCTAGTGCTCCAGCAGGGTGGAAGTTATGTTTCTCCTTTTCTTGAGCCGCGGAAGAAAAAAGCTGCCGAAGATGTTCTCTCGTATTTTACAGAAATAAAATACTACCTGTATGGTGGGTTTCCGGGTGCACAGAAGGTGCAGCTTGGATTGTGGCCTGCTGCAGTGGCCTCTGCCGCCCCCGATGTGACTCCCGGTGTTTTTTTAATAAAAGGCCCCCTGCGGGAGTACGAGCTGGGAGAGAGAGAGATCAAGGGAGCCCTGGTAGATGCCGGCCTGTTCCGCGAAGACATAGGAGATTTTATCTGGACCGGGGAAGGTGTACAGGTTTTGGTGGTTAAAGAGAGGGCCCCGCGGGTAAAAGAGCTAGCTTCCGTGGGAATGGTGAAAGTCCAGGTGGAAGAAAAGGATGTGAATGAGCTGCAGGTGCCGCATTCCAGTGTAAAGGAAATTAGCGGGACGGTGGCTTCCCTGCGGCTGGATTCCATCATGAGCCTGGGGTACGGAATATCCCGTTCCAAGGCTTCGTCTATGATAAAAAGCGGTTCGGTGCTGGTAAATTACCGCAAGGAAGGCAGTCCTTCTTATAAAGTAAATCGCGGGGATTCTATTTCTATGGCTTCCCAGGGCAATACCCTGGAAGTGGTGGACCTGCGTGGTGAAAGCCGCAAGGGAAGGCAGAGAGTAGACCTGAAAAAAATCATCAATTAAGAAGGTCAATTAAGAAGGATAGTGGAAAAAATTTGTCGAATAAGACCTTGTAAGGATTAAATATTTACGAACGGAGGGAGAACATGGCTCTCACCCCCATGGACATCCAGAATGTTCAATTTGATAGATCATTCAGGGGCTACAATACTGAGGAAGTGGATGAGTTTATAGAAAAAGTTTCCAAGGACTACGAGGACCTGGTCCAGGAGAACACCAATTTAAAAGAGCAGATCGAGCAGCTTAAAGAAAAAAACCGGAGTTATGAAAAGCTGGAAGAGACCATGCATAATGCTATTGTTGTGGCCCAGGAAGCCGCCGAGGAGGTCAAGAACAACGCCAACAGGGAAGCGGAGATAATCCGTAAAGAAGCCGAGAAAGAAGCCCAGCGGATAGTTGAAGAAGCCCGTTACCGTGCCAACCGCATCGTTACCGAACACGAAGAGCTACATAAGCAGGTGCAGGTGTTTAAGATGCGATTTCGCTCCTTTATGGAAGCCCAGCTTTCTGCCCTGGAAATGGAAGACTGGATGGACGAAGGAAACATGCCGGAGGAAGAAGAGGAAGAAGGTACGGAATAGCGTGATAATCATCCTTCATTTTTCAAGCTAAATGGTAGAAGTTGATGTAAAGCCGGTGTATAAACCTTGCGTGGGTTTTATTTACTGGACAATAAGGGTATAATTATATATAATGATTATTGATCGGCAAGGAACGGGAGAGTAGACAGTTCCGACTTTAGCAGAGAACCGGGGACAGGTGGAAGCCCGGGAAAGCGGGACTGTTGAAGATCACCCGGGAGCTCCCGTGCGAAATTGCTTATGAGATTAGACACGGGCGGTGTCCTCCGTTACAGGGTAAAAGGCGGCTGCTGTGTCGGAGCAGCAAAAAAGGGTGGTACCGCGGGCATGAGAACTCGTCCCTGGTTATGGGAGGAGATTTTTTATTTGCCGGTTATTTGCTGGTATTGTAGATAAGCGGGATCTCACAGCAACTTAAATGAGTGACGCTTGTTTAGCAGTAAAAACAGCCATTTGCTGATTATAACTATAATATCACCAGTATTAACAAGGTAAGGAGGCGACATAATGGATTACGGGAAGACGTTGAACCTGCCCAAGACTGACTTCCCCATGCGGGCCAAGCTTCCCAAGAGGGAGCCGGAATTTCTAAACTTCTGGGAAGAGATCGATATCTATGAAAAAGTAAGGGAAAAGCGTAAAGGAGCGCCCATGTTTGTTCTGCACGACGGCCCTCCCTACGCCAACGGTGCCATTCATACCGGGCACGTTTTAAACAAGGTTTTAAAGGATATAGTAGTAAAATACCACACCATGAAAGGTTATGATTCTCCATTTGTACCGGGCTGGGATACCCACGGTCTTCCTATTGAGCACCAGATAATAAAGACCAGGAACGTGCGGCGTGAAGATGTGTCCGACTTGGAATTCCGCCGCATGTGCAGGGATTACGCCCTGGAATACGTGGATGTGCAGCGGGAGCAGTTTAAGCGGCTGGGAGTAAGGGGTGACTGGGAGAATCCTTACCTGACGCTCAGTCCTTCTTTTGAGGCCAAGCAGATAGAAGTGTTTGGTATCATGGCCCGTCGTGGCTATATTTACAAGGGACTAAAGCCGGTGTACTGGTGTCCCGTCTGCGAAACCGCGCTGGCGGAAGCCGAGGTGGAATACGGCGACCGGCGCTCCGATTCCATTTATGTTAAATTCCCGGTCACCGAGGATAAGGGGAAACTCGGCGGCACCCAAAATACCTACTGCCTCATCTGGACTACTACCCCGTGGACCATACCCGCCAACCTGGCAACAGCGGTGCATCCCGGTTTCGACTACGTCCTGGTGGAAGCCGGGGAGGAGCGCTATCTGCTGGCGGAAGGGCTGTTGGAAGAGATTAAAGAGAAAAGCGGAAAAGAGATGCGGGTAGTGCAGAAGTTCAAAGGAACGGAGCTGGAAGGAATCAGGTGCACCCATCCCCTCTACGATAGGGAATCACCCCTGGTATTATCCGAACACGTAACCCTGGAGCAGGGAACAGGCTGTGTGCATATCGCTCCCGGCCATGGACAGGAAGACTTTGATCTGGGCAAGGAATACAACCTGGAGGTGCTAAACCCGGTAGACAGCCAGGGGCGCTTTACCGATGAAGCCGGCCGCTTTGCCGGGCTCCGCTATGACAAAGGAAACGGCGCGGTTATTGAAGCCCTGGATGAAGGTAATTACCTGCTGGTCAGGGAAAGCGTAGAGCACCAGTATCCCCACTGCTGGAGATGTAAAGACCCCATCCTCTTCCGCGCTACCGAGCAGTGGTTTGCTTCCATAGAAGGCTTCCGGAAGGAAGCACTGGATGCCATACGCAAGGTGAAGTGGATGCCCCGCTGGGGAGAAGAGCGTATATACAACATGGTTGCCGAGCGGCAGGACTGGTGTATTTCCCGGCAGCGTGCCTGGGGAGTGCCTATCCCGGTATTTTACTGCCGCCACTGCGAGGCGCACCTGCTGAATGACGATACTATCCGGGTGGTACAGGAACTTTTCCGGGAAGAAGGTTCGGATGCCTGGTTTGCCCGGGAAGCTTCCGAAATTCTCCCGGCAGGCACTTCCTGTCCTTCTTGCGGTGGAAAGGATTTCCGTAAAGAAACGGATATTATGGACGTATGGTTTGATTCCGGGTCCAGCCACATAGCGGTCTGCGAGGAACGAGAAGACCAGCACTGGCCGGCCGACCTTTACCTGGAAGGAAGCGACCAGTACCGGGGATGGTTCCAGTCTTCCCTGCTTACTTCCGTAGCCACCAGGGGGGAACCTCCCTACCGGGCTGTCCTCTGCAACGGATGGACTGTGGACGGGGAAGGAAAGAAGATGTCCAAGTCCCTGGGAAACGTGATTTCCCCGGAAGAAGTAATTAACCAGCACGGGGCGGATATACTGAGGCTGTGGGTTTCTTCGGCGGATTTTACCCGGGATGTGCATATATCCAACGATATACTAAACCAGCTCACCGAAATATATCGCAAAATCAGGAATACTTCCCGCTTTATGATGGGCAACCTGAAAGACTTTGATCCGGCAATGCACCGGGTTTCTGACGGGGAGCTGGAAAAAATAGACCGCTGGGCCATGGGACGCCTGCAGCAGCTGATACGCAGGGTTACGCGAGCCTACGACAATTACGAGTATCACCTGGTGTTTCACTCCCTGCATAATTTCTGTGTGGTGGACATGAGCAACTTTTACCTGGATATTATCAAGGACCGGCTGTATTGTTCGCAGCAGGATTCGGTTACCCGGCGGACGGCACAGACGGTTTTATACGAACTGCTGCGTAAGCTGGTGATCATGTTTGCTCCTGTGCTGGCCTACACTTCGGAAGAGATCTGGCAGAAGCTTCCCGGCAGCAAAGAGCAGAGCGTGCAACTGGAAGACTGGCCGGAGCCGGAACCGGCTTACGAGGATGAGGAGTACATGGAGAGCTGGGAGACCTTTTTGAAAGCAAGGAGCGAGATTTCGCGTGCCCTGGAAGAAGCCAGGAGCAGTAAATCTATTGGGGCTTCCCTGGAAGCCGGTGTAGTTCTTTACGCTGAAGAACCCCTGTATTCTACCCTGGAAGGTTTTGCAGAAGGGCTGGCCGACTTGCTAATTGTCTCGCAGGCGGAACTGCGGCAGGGTAAGGCAGCTGAAGAAAACGTATTTCAAAGCGATGAACTTCCCTTGCAGGTAAAAGTAAATAAGGCAGAAGGAGAAAAGTGCGAGCGGTGCTGGGTGTACACTCCAGAGCTGGGAGAAAACCAGCTTTGCCCGCGCTGTTCCTCGGTCATGGAGACTATAAATTTAGAAGGATAATGCTTAACTCCCCCGGGCGGCAGGGGCTTCCCCCTGCCGCTGTTAAATACCCCGTGCCTATAATATATGAGTTCAGGGAATCATATTATTAAGAAGGCCGGGGTTAGTTTTTATCATGGGGAGTAAGGGGCACAATAAAAATTAAGGCAGGGGAAAAACATGAGCACACCTTACAACGGGGACAGAAAAGACCAGGACAGAAGCAAGTATGAAGAAACGCCGGAGATGGAAGAGATGGAAGAAGTGGACGTTTCACCGGAAGAGCAGGTGCGGCTGCAGCGTCGGCTGCTGCACAAGATCACCGAGGTGGCCCAGGATATGGAAAGATTCAATCTTTCCGAGTATATTACCCTTTTAAACAGTCCCCGCAGGTTCTTTTTTATAAACCTGATGGCGGGCATTGCCAGGGGGTTTGGTTTCGCTCTGGGTGCAACCGTGCTGGGAGCGCTGGTGCTCTATTTGCTGCAGAGAATGGTAGTTTTGAATCTTCCGCTAATAGGGGATTTTATTGCCGAACTGGTGCGCATAGTACAACAACATCTATAAGAAACAAGGAGCGTGGCATCCATGGTGGACCGGGAAAAAGAAGAAGTCAGGAAATGGCTCAGGGAAGAAAGAGATAGGCTTAAAAAGGAACTTGAACAGATGGGGGAAGAAAAAGAAGGAAGGGGATCCATGCGGGAGGAGATTGCGGAACTCTCCGTGGTGGATAACCATCCCGCTGATGTGGGGTCGGAATACTTTGAGAAGAGCAAGGACCTGTCATTAAAAGAAAACAAGATGTACATTTTACAGAGGGTAGAGGCTGCCCTGGCCAAGATTGACGGCGGCACTTACGGAATATGTGAAAGGTGTGGAGATTCCATTTCCCTGGAGCGGCTTAAGGCCGTGCCCTATACCCTGTTCTGTTATCCCTGCCAGAGGGAAGAAGATGAAGGGTTTTATTGTGACAGGCCGGTGGAAGAAGATGTGTTGAAAAATCCTTTTGTAAAGGACCGCCTGGAAGCAGACAACAGGCAGGATTCCGAAGATTTCTGGCAGGAGATTGCCCGGCACAACAAGAGGCCTCGTATTTTTGAAGACGGGGTAGTAGAAGAAGAAACCGGTATTTCCGACAGGCTTGATAGAGTAAGCAACCGGGAATACCGGGATCAGCTTCCTGAATAGTTACCCAAGCGTATTTTCTGAGTAGTCACCCCGGTGCCCACTGGCGTGGCACCACCACTAGAAGGGTGAAAATAACAGTTATGGCTTGAGCAAGAGCACGGAAGGGGTGGTTATACCTTAAGCCAAACATTGAGTGCGATATCAGAAGGAGCGCAGCGGCTGAGGAATACACCGCGGACCAACTGTCCCGCGCGAGCTTTAGCTCGCGAGTTTTGGCCGCGGTCCGAAGCCGCGAGCACCGCTTGA
>CAYODA010000022.1:0-18347 GCA_964402625.1 uncultured Syntrophomonadaceae bacterium
GCCGCTACGTTTCTTTCCACCTACCGGAACCAGTTCCAGGGCCACCACGGTGTTTCAACTTCCGGGCAGTCGTTTTCACGGCAGTCCTCCTGTGGAGCGGTTCCTTCCAGGAAGAGCTCATTTTCGCCTTCTGCGGAACAAAGGCGATGCTGTAATTGGCCTGTTTCCGGGCAGAGGGTGCGTTTGCGGATCCCATCGGGTTTGTTAAAATCAGCCACAGTGGTGTTGGCGTGAGCCTCCTGCATGAACTCGGCCCATACGGGTGCGGCCAGCTGTCCCCCGGTTTGACCCAGGGGTTCGCCATGGTCGTGGCCCACGTACACTCCCACTACCAGTTCCGGGGTGTAGCCCACCATATAGGCATCCTTGTAATCCTGGGAGGTTCCGGTTTTTCCCGCTGCCGGAAACTCTATCAGGTGGGAGATACCCGCCGCCGTTCCTTCCTCGCTCAAAACTCCTTTTAACATGTCGGTTACCAGGTAGGCAATTGCCGGGTCCAGCAACCTTTCTTCTCCTCTTCCAGGTCTGTTTTGGTTTTCTGCCAGCACTTCACCATCGGCATTCACTGCTTCGTCTAAGAGGCGGGGTTCTACCCGGTAGCCTCCGTTGGCAAAGGTGGCGTAGGCGGAAGTAATTTCCCACAGGGTAACCTCGTTGGTGCCCAGGGGAAGGGAAAGATGATCTCCCAGCTTACTTTCTATACCCAGCCTCTCTGCTATTTCCACCGTATGGTGAATCCCCAGGTCCCGGTGAAGTTTTAACGCGGTGATGTTGCACGATTCCACCAGGGCTTCCCTCAGGGTGAGCTCGTCGTAGTGGTAGCCTCCCCCAAAGTCAGAAGGTTTGTACGTACCTTCACCTATAGAGAAGGAAACCGGCTCACACTTAAAAGTGGAAGCGGCGGTATAACCGTTTTCCAGGGCGGCCGCGTAAGTAAAAGGCTTAAAAGCCGACCCCGGGGAACGCTGGCTCAAGGCCCGGTTTAACATGGAGTTTTGATAGTTCTTGCCCCCTACCATGGCTTTAATGTGGCCCGTTTCGGGATCCAGTGCTACCAGGGCCCCCTGGGGCTGCTCTACGCCCCGGTGATCCGTTTCCATTACGGGGAGGCGTTCCTGCAGGACCTCCTCTGCCAGTTCCTGCAGTTCCGGGTCTACGGTAGTAAATACTTCAAGTCCCCCGCTTTTGAGTATATCTTCTTCTCCCTCCGAAAACTGTTCCAGGTCCCGGTGCACCAGGTGATCCACCACGTAATTGTTTTCCCGGGGAAGGGAGGGATTGGGGTTAAGATCCAGCTCTTCTGCCAGGGCTTTCTCTTTTTCTTCCGTGCCAATAAAATCTTCTTCTTCCATGAGATTCAGAACTACGGCTGCCCTCTCTTCGGCAGCTTCCCGGTTAATAAAGGGAGAGTAGTAACCCGGCCCGCGGGGAAGTCCGGCCAACAAAGCGGCTTCTTTAAGGGATAGCTCCGAGGCGGGCTTGTCGAAGTACATCCGGGCTGCTGCCTCGATTCCGTAGGTCGCGTGGCCATAGTACACCGTATTCAAGTATTTTTCCAGTATTTCTTCTTTAGAAAGCTGGCGCTCCAGCTGAAAAGTAAAGGCTGCTTCCTCAAATTTTCTCTGCCAGGTTCGTTCGTGACTTAAGTACAGGTTTTTGGCCAGCTGTTGGGTTATGGTACTCCCTCCCTGCACCACACTTCTTTCCTGGAGGTTGCGGTAAGCGGCACGAAGAACACCGTGGAAATCGAATCCACTGTGTTCGTAAAACCTTTTATCTTCCGCGGCCACGGTAGCCCACACAGCTTCAGGGGGAATTTCTTCCCGGCTCACCTTGGTGCGGTTTTCTACAAACCGGGTGGTCATAAGTTCCTCATTATTGTAATAAAAGTAGGAAGTTTGCGGCTGGTGGATCTCGGGGAGATCAGCCAGCTGGTGGACCGTGTATACAAAATATCCTGCTATAGCGGTGAAAACAGCCAGCAAGGAAAAAAGAATAGCAGTTTTCCAGTTGAAACGGCGAAACATGAATATTCTCCTTTGCGATGGATTAGTTAAAATAGTTTCACAATTTATTATGCTCCATTATTTTTAAGTATATCACTATTACACGCTAAAAATATAAGTTTATTTTTGGACTTGTTTTTGGTATAATCTCTAAAGTGCAAATATCTAACCAAAATCAGGGCTGCAGCGTTTTTTCAGGTCGCAGCAAGCTGTGTATGTAGTATTTCTGCGGCATCTGGTTTATTTTGAACAAAATTTTGCTTTTCCCGCAAAAATTTAAGCTATAAACAACGAGGTGTTGAACGTGTTACCTACTCCATCCATTTACAAATTTGCACTGGGCAGCGGTGAAGGGAAAGATTCACTTACCGCCTTTGATCGTGCCCTGCTGCAGGCAGGCATTGGAAACGTGAACCTGCTGAGAATAACCAGTATACTGCCGCCTTCCGCCGGCGAAGACGAGAAGCTCTCTCCCCCTTACGGGGCGCTGGTACCGGCTGCCTTTGGCACTTTTTCTTCAGAAAGGCCGGGCGAGACCATTTCCGCCGCGGTTGGCATAGGCTTTTCCCGCGACACTTATGGTGTTATCATGGAAGCCGCTGGACCGCATACCCGTGCGGAAACGGAAGATAAAGTGGAGCGCATGCTGCAGGAAGCCTTTGCCAACCGGGGGCTGGATCTCCGGGAAACCCTTATCCGCGGAATAGAGCACCAGGTAATCCGGGTAGGTTCGGTGTTTGCGGCAGTAGTGCTCTGGTACCCCTCTTCCTGATGATTCCCGGTCTGCCCAAGCGGTTTCCTGTAAAATTAAATTTATAAACAAGGCGCGTAGCTGAAAATAAAGAGGTGCAGGAATTCCTGAATTTATTTAAATGCAGGAGGTAAAAATATGGAGCTCTGGTTTACGGAGAAGCAGACTTCTGCTTTGCAGTTGAGCTGCCGCGTAAAAGAGGTTATTCTGCATAAAGAATCCGCTCATCAGGAGATAGCCGTCCTGGACACGGAGCCTTTTGGAAAAACCCTGGCCCTGGACGGCTTTATTCAGGTAACCCTCCTGGATGAATATATATACCACGAGATGATAGCCCATGTGCCCATGGTTACCCACGGGGACCCCCGTAAAGTACTTATAATCGGCGGGGGTGATGGTGGCTCCGTACGGGAAGTACTCAAGCATCCCGGCGTGGAAGAAGTAATCCTGGTGGAGATAGACAGCGAGGTTATAGAAGTTTGCCGGCGCTATTTTCCGGAAACAGCCCGCTTTCTGGATGACCCCAGGGTAAAGGTTTATACTGAAGACGGGCGGGAATATTTAAACCACCGGCCCGGGGAGTACGACGTTATTATTGTGGATTCTACGGAGCCGACAGGTCCCGCGGCAGCGCTTTTCAGCCGGGATTTTTTCCGAGTTTCGTTTCGGGGTCTGCGGGAAAACGGGGTTATGGTGTCCCAGACGGAATCCCCGTTTTACAACCGCTCTCTCTTGCACAGTTCCTGTGCATACACCCGGGAGCTGTTTCCATGTTGCCTGGTGTACATGGCTCCCGTTCCTTCCTATCCCGGTGGACTCTGGAGCTTTACCCTGGGGTCTAAAAGCAGCCACCCCTGTGGTGATGAGGTTAAGTCGCGGGCGGCACGGGTGGAAAATTGCGGATACTATTCCCCGGAAGTTCATGTCAGTTCCTTTAATCTGTCGCCCCCATTTTTGACATGATAAAGGAGTAGTCGGGTTATGAAGGTACCGGAAGTAGAAAAAAAGATACTGCTGGAAGGCACCTGTCCCTCCTGGGAGGAAGCTGGTACGGTAATGCTGGGGCTGCCCGTGGAGAGCACTTCCAGCTACCGCCCCGGTAGCCGTTTTGGCCCGGAAGCCATCAGGAGTGTTTTCTGGGAAAGCCTGGAAGACTACAGCCTGTACTGCGAAGAAGATTTTACTTCTACTTCACTTTTTGACTGGGGGGACGCCCGCTTATCCCGGGGCAATATTGACAGGGAAATAGAAGAATCCCGCGGAGCGGTGGAAAAAATCATCCGGGATGACAAAACCCCCCTGGTTCTGGGAGGAGAGCATACGGTAACTGTAGCAGCGGTGGGCGGGTTGCTAGGCCACTACCCGGAAATGGAAGTTGTTCAGCTGGATGCCCATGCCGACCTGCGGCCGGGATACCAGGGAGAAAAACTTTCCCACGCTTCTACAGCTTACCGCCTTCTGGATCTGGGAGTAGGCAGCATTCACCAGCTGGGAATTCGTTCGTGTACCCGCGAAGAAAGGAGCCTGGCCGGGGAAAAAACCCGTTTCTATCCTTTCAGAGTCTTCGAACCCTTGCAGAAAATCACCTCCGGAATGGGGAATACGCCTGTTTATGTTACCCTGGATATAGACGTGGTGGACCCGGCTTATGCTCCCGGAACGGGCACCCCGGAGCCGGGAGGCATTTCTTCCGCGGAGCTGCTGGAATCGCTTCAGCTGTTAAGCAATTTAAACCTGGTGGGTTTTGACCTGGTAGAGGTAAGCCCTCCCTACGACAGTAGCGGGATAACTTCTATCCTGGGAGCTAAAATCCTGCGGGAAATGGCCATCATCCTGAATAATTGCAAAAAGTTTTAGCCGGGCTTAACCATTACGTAATAACTTTACGTAATAATTTAATGTTGATTATAGATCTTACTGTAAATCTTACTGTAAATTAAGGTTGAGACTATCACTGCGGTTAGGAGGAGGCAAAAAATGACCAAGTACGTTTTTGTTACCGGCGGGGTGGTATCATCGCTGGGTAAGGGCATTACCGCGGCTTCCCTGGGCTGTTTGCTAAAAAGCCGGGGTTACCGGGTGAGTATTCAAAAACTGGATCCCTACATAAATTATAATCCCGGCAACATGAGTCCTTTTCAGCACGGGGAAATATTTGTCACAGAAGACGGCGCGGAAACAGATCTGGACCTGGGGCATTATGAGCGTTTTATCGACGAAAACCTCACGGCCAAAAACAACTATACTGCGGGTAAAATTTACTGGTCAATTATTACCAAGGAAAGAGAAGGAGTTTACGAAGGCGGGACGGTGCAGGTTATTCCCCACGTAACCAACGAAATAAAAAAAAGAATAACTGAAGTAAACGGTGACGGAGACCTGGATGTGCTGATCTGTGAAGTCGGGGGCACGGTGGGAGACATAGAAAGCCTTCCTTTCCTGGAAGCCATCCGCCAGATGAAAACCGACGTGGGAAGGGAAAACGTGCTCTATATTCACGTAACCCTGATGCCCTACCTGCCCTCGGCCGGGGAGTTAAAAACCAAGCCCACGCAGCACAGTGTGAAAGAGCTCAGGAGCATAGGTATACAGCCGGATACTATTGTATGCCGCAGTGAACACGAACTTTCCAGCGATATCAAGGATAAAGTAGCCCTGTTTTGTGACATCCAGCCTCACGAAGTAATAGTTAACAGCAACCTTTACAGCACCTACGAAGTCCCCCTCCTGCTTCAAAAAGAAGGCCTGGACAGGATCGTTATAGATAAGCT
This sequence comes from uncultured Syntrophomonadaceae bacterium, assembly GCA_964402625.1. GTDB lineage: Bacteria > Bacillota > Dethiobacteria > DTU022 > PWGO01 > PWGO01. The sequence goes on from CAYODA010000022.1 coordinate 5,529, forward strand.
GGGCATAAAAAAGAAAGAAGAAACGCAGCAGCTGGAAAACTGGGAGAGCACCGTTAAAAAAATTCACAACCTGAAGCAAACTACCAGGATTGCCCTGGTAGGAAAATACGTATCGTTAAAAGACGCTTATTTAAGTGTTTGCGAAGCCCTGAATCATGCCGGCATCTTCCACGATTGCTGCGTTCAGCTGGAATGGATAGAAGAAGACAGGCTGGAAGAAGAAAACGCGGAAGATGTTTTTGAAGGTATACAGGGGGTTATTATACCTGGAGGCATGAACGAGGGGGAGTTTGGGCTGGAAGCCAAGATCAAGGCGGTAAACTGGGCCCGCCAGAGCGGAATCCCCTTTCTGGGCATAAACGTGGGAATGCACAGTGCCGCCGTGGAGCTGGCCCGTTACCTGTCAGGTGCAAAAGAGGCCAACAGCGTCCAGGTAGACCCGTACACCTCTTATCCCGTAGTGGAAGGCCTGGACCGGATGGGGGTTCCCGCCGGGCAGTTGCCCATGCTGGGGGCCATGCCCTGCAGCTTAAAAAAAGGAAGCATGCTGTCTTCCATATATCAAGAAGAGCTGATAAAAGAAAGGTGCAGGCACTCTCATGTACTGAACACCCGTTGTGTCCCGGACCTGGAAGCTGCCGGTGTGCTCATCAGCGGCACCTTGCAGGGTCGGGAAGAAGTGGCACTTGCCCTGGAATATCACCGCCACCCTTGGTTTATAGCTATCCAGTTCCATCCTGAATTCAAGTCCAGGCCTCTTTCTTCACATCCTCTTCTGTGCAGTTTTATAGAAGCTTCTTTAGTAAAATAAAAACATTACACTTGGAAAGAAGGATAAACGGGACTTTATGGAGAATAACATGTCACAACCTTAATATATAACTTGAAATAACCCATCCGTCATCTTTTTTCATGTACTTAATTCGTATATTCTTTTACCGTATGTTGCCAGCCAGGCTGCATAAAGGTTAAGCATAAAGCCAGCCGACTGCGGGAAATATAAATACTGCCGCCTGTGCCAGTCACGAGCTTTCCCGAGCATTCCTTTTTTCCCCCAATGGATTTCTGCAAAAGAGGTATTACTGCCGGCAAGTTACAGGCGGAGAAGTCTCCCGGGAAATCTCCTGGAAGGTTTGTGGAAATCTGCAAGGTAATGGCCGGGGAGAGGAGGTAACGGAGTGCTTCATTTTAAAGAGGTACTGGTAGTTGACGACCGGGTGGAAATAAGAAGACTGATACAGGAAGCTCTTTCCCAGCTGCAGGTAGAGCGGGTAGACGCGGCGTGCAGTGGAAAAGAGGCGCTGGACAAAGTGTCGGGTTACAGCTACGACCTGGTGCTGCTGGACTTAAAATTGATGGATATTAACGGCCTGGAAGTACTCTCTTCTATAAAAAAAGAAAAACCCGAAATTAAAGTTATTCTCATATCCGGCGAGGAAGACAGGTTGATGGAGAAAGCAGAGCAAATGGGGGCTGACGGTTTTTTGAACAAACCTTTTAATCTGCATCAACTGTTCCAGGCCCTGGGGATAGACAGTGAAAGCCCGGTCAATCAAAATTCTAAGTAATCAAGGTGTACCGCAAATACGAAAATGGAGGCAGATGACACCAATGGGATTGTACACTTTAGCTGAAATACTGGAAGATGCGCAGAAGAACGGTTACGCAGTAGGAGCGTTTAACGCCAATAACATGGAAATAGTGCAGGCCATAGTAGAAGCCGCGGAAGAAGAAGGTGCCCCGGCCATCCTCCAGGCCAGCCAGGGAGCCCTGAAATATGCCGGAATTGAAATGATTGTAGCCATGGTTAAAGCCAAAGCAGAACGGGTCAGGGTGCCGCTGGCTCTCCACCTGGACCATGGCACTTCCCGGGAGCAGGTAATTCAGTGCCTGCGGGAAGGTTTCTCCTCGGTAATGCTGGATGGTTCGGCCCACCCCCTAAAAGAGAATATACGCCTCACCGCCGAGGTAGTAGAGATAGTCCACGCGGCGGGAGTTTCCGTAGAAGGCGAGCTGGGTCGGATAGGCGGGACGGAGGATGATATCAGTGTGGATCAGAGAGAAGCCTTTTTAACCGACCCCGACGAGGCAGTTACTTTTGTGGAAAGCACCTCGGTAGATGCCCTGGCCGTTGCTATTGGCACCGCCCACGGGCCGTACCAGGGAGAACCCCACCTGGATTTCGAACGGCTGGAGAGCATTGCCGGTAAAGTAAAGGCGCCACTGGTGCTGCACGGTGCCTCGGGTCTTTCAGAGGAAAGTGTGCGGCGGGCGGTGAGCATGGGTGTTTGTAAGGTTAACATAGATACGGACCTGCGGCAGGCTTTTACCGGCAAAGCGCGGGAATTCCTGCAGCAGAACCCCCGGGAGTACGATCCCCGTAAATTTTTAAAACCGGCGCGGGAAGAAACAAAGGACGTAGTTAAGCGGAAGATGCGTGTTTTTGGTAGTTCGCAGCGCGCTTCCGGCAATTTGACCACGGTCTAATAAAACAAGGAGTGATTAGAAGATGCAGATCTTTTTGGACACGGCCAACCTGGAGGAAATTAAAACAGCCGTAGAGTGGGGAGCTGTTGAAGGTGTGACCACCAATCCTTCCCTGGTAGCCAAGGAAAGCGAAAGTTTCAATGACCTGGTAAAGAAGATATGCCATATGGTGGAAGGACCGGTCAGCGCCGAAGTTATCAGCATGGAAAGTGAAGGCATGATAAAAGAAGCCCGGGAGCTATCTCAAATAGCTTCCAACGTGGTAGTCAAGATCCCCATTACCCTGGAAGGGTTGAAGGCGGTAAACGTCCTGGAAAGGGAAGGTATCAGGACCAACGTTACCCTGGTGTTTTCCGTTAACCAGGCCATCCTGGCTGCCAATGCCGGTGCTTCTTTTGTAAGTCCCTTCCTGGGAAGGCTGGATGATGTGGGAGAAAGCGGAGTTGCTTTAGTGGAAGACCTGGTAGAAGTATTTGATAACTACGACTTCCGTACCAGGATAATTGCAGCCAGTATACGCCATCCACAGCATGTGGTAGAAATAGCGCGTGCCGGCTCCCATATAGCAACCCTGCCGTTTAAAGTTCTACAGCAGATGAGCTCTCACCCCCTTACCGATATAGGTATCCAGAAATTCCTGGATGACTGGGAAAAAAGCAAGTCTTCTTAAGCCGGGAAACCGGGGGAGTGCCAAGCGGCACCGGTTTCCCGGGAATTTGGCGGGCCGCCCGGGAGCGATAAAAAACGGGGGTTTTCCCATGCCCCTTTGCTTTACCATATTCTTTTGCCCTTGCCCATCATTACCAGTTTTTAATATATCGTCCGGAATAAAAAGCATAAGGTAGCGGTATGATGTACAGCAGCAGGAGATGAAAATTACTTGATCTGGATAAAATTTGCTATAAGCGCTGCAGTAATAATTTTAGCCGGCACCCGCCTGGCCGGCAATGCCAGAAATATTACCGCTTTTTTGGGTCTGGGGACTATCTGGGGAGGGATCATCCTGCTTCCCCTGGCAACTTCGCTCCCCGAGCTGGTAACCTGTTGGCGGGCAGGAACTATCGGGGTTCCCGATCTGGCCCTGGGAAATCTCCTGGGAAGCAGTCTCTTCAACCTGTCCATAGTAGCGTTCATTGACCTGGTCCAGGGGAAGGGTGCGCTCCTGTACCGGGCGGATCCCAGGCATATACTAACTGCTTCCCTGATGATAATAATATTAAGCATAGCTTCTGTTTCAATAAACAATCCCCTGCCTGTTTACCTGGGATGGGTAGGGGTGGACACCCTGCTTATATTACTGCTTTACCTGGGTGGTTCTTACCTGATATCCCGCAGCCGTAAAGATACAAAAGATGACGGGGAAGGTGGTTCGCCGGGCAGGTCTGCCTTTTATAGATCGTTGCTGTTCTTTGTGGTGTTGGGGGTAATAATTGTAATAGCCGGGGTAAACCTGACTGACGCGGCCAATACCATAGCGGTTCAGACCAAACTGGGTAACGCCCTGGTAGGATCCCTGCTGTTGGCGTTTAGCACTACCCTGCCGGAAATAGTCACCACGTACTCCGCAGTCCGCCTGGGTGCCCTGGACATGGCCCTGGGAAACGTCTTTGGAGCCAGCTTTATGAATCTCATGCTGATATTTTTTGCCGACCTGTTTTACCGCGAAGCAGCCCTTTTTTCTGCGGTCTCACAGGGGCACCTTATTTCTATGTCTTTTGTTATAGCCATTACCGCCGTGGCGGTTTTTGGATTAATATACCGGACGCGCAGGAATATCGCGTACCTGGGTCTGGATTCCATCATCATAGCGCTGGCTTTTATACTGGCCTATATCTATTTATATTATTTTGAAGTGTACCTGTAGGTACCGTTAAAAAAGGAGGTGGTTTCTTTGGAGGCGGAGAAACTCGAGAAAAAAACCCTTGCCGAGCTGCGCAGGATTGCCCGTGAACTCCGGGTTAAAGGCTTTTCGACCATGCGGAAAAAAGAACTGGTAGAAGCCCTTTCGGGAGTGTTGCAGGAACAGGAAAGTCCCGAAGAAATTCAGTACCCGGAAGAGCCGGTTGAAGCAGTTCCCGGGCAAGAAAGAGAAGAAGAGAGGGAAAAAGAGAAGAAAGAAAAAAGGGAAGAACAGGAAATAGTACCTCGGGAAGAGGAGAGTCACCGGGAGAAGAAATATTTCCGCAAAGACAAAGAAGAAGAAAAAACAGGGGCTCCCCGGGAAGAATCCAGGCAAGAGCGGGAAGAACAGATGGCGGAAGGCCTGCTGGAGATAATGCCGGATGGTTTTGGATTTTTACGTCGAAAAAAATTTTCCATTTCAGAAAACGATATATACATTTCCGCTTCACAGATAAGGCGTTTTAATATCCGCACCGGCGATGTAGTTTCAGGGAGGATACGACCTCCTAAAGACAACGAAAGGTACTACGCCCTGCTTCACGTGGAGGCCATAAACGGACGTGACCCGGAAGAAGCCGCCAGGAGAAGTTACTTTGGCAGGCTGACTCCCATACACCCGCGGGAGCAGTTAAAACTGGAGACGCATCCCTCGGTCCTCTCCACCAGGATAATGGATCTCCTGATTCCTATTGGAAAAGGCCAGAGAGGACTGATAGTATCTCCTCCCAAGGCCGGCAAAACGGTCCTCTTGAAGGAAATAGCCAACAGCATTTCCATCAACAACCCCAAAATAGAACTCATAGTATTGTTAATCGATGAGCGCCCCGAAGAAGTTACGGACATGGAGAGGAGCGTCAACGGGGAAGTGGTAAGCTCCACTTTCGACGAAAGGCCGGAGAACCACATCCGGATGGCGGAGCTGGTCTGGGAAAGGGCCCAGCGGCTGGTAGAACAGGGTTTTGACGTGGTAATTCTCCTGGACAGCATTACCCGGCTGGCTCGCGCCTACAACCTGGTTATACCGCCCAGCGGAAGAACCCTTTCCGGCGGCATAGACCCGGCCGCGTTTTACAAACCCAAGAGGTTCTTTGGAGCAGCCCGCAAGATAGAGGAAGGCGGCAGTCTCACTATTATGGCTACGGCCCTGGTGGACACGGGCAGCCGCATGGATGACGTGATATACGAAGAGTTCAAGGGAACAGGTAACATGGAGTTGCACCTGGACCGGCGGCTTGCAGACCGCAGGGTCTTTCCCTCTATCGACATCTCGCGCTCCGGAACGCGCCGTGAAGAGTTGCTGCTGGATGAAGAAAAACTTGAGCTCATGTGGGCGCTAAGGAGAGCCATGGGCAACTCTTCCAATGCAGAATTTTTGGACCTGCTCATAGGCAAGTTAAAACAGACGGACAATAACGAAGAGTTCTTACAAAACATGCACAACCTTTAAACGTTAAGGCTTCCCCCGGTTAATTTTCAAACAGGCAGGTATAAATTAACCGCTTTCTACAAATAATTACATGTAAAGCAAAGAATCGGGGGAGGTAAAGCATGCCTGTTACGGTAAAAGCAGTTAGCAGTCTCCTTCTTGGAGCTATTATAATGGTATTCCAGATGGGAAGCACCGGGGCCTCCACAGAAGGCACCTGCACTGAGGACCGGATTCCTTCATATTACCGGCAGCTAAAAGAGCTGGACATGGATGATTTGAGTAGTTCCGCCCCGGTAGAGCAGGAGCAAATGGAAACTCATACGGTCCAGCGGGGAGACACGCTTTATTACCTGGCTTCCCGGTACGACACGGATATATTAACCCTGGCTGAGCTAAACCGCATGGATCCCCGGGATCTTTTACCGGTAGGCAAAGAGCTACAGGTAGTGAATACTTCCGGTAAAATTCACCGGGTAGAGGAAGGCGAGTGTTGGTCGGAGCTGGCTTCGGAATACGGGGTGGAGCTTTCAGAAATAAAGCGTCTTTCTCCCGAGGAACACCCGGAGCCGGTGGAGGGAGAAAAGCTGCTCGTAGTTAAAGAGAGGGAGATGATCACGGCAAGCACCGCGGAAAACAACAAAGAGGTACCTCCAGCAGACAGGGAAGCCCAGCTATCCCGTTCCGCTACCACCGGAGAACCTCCTTCATTCCAGTGGCCCCTGCGCGGCAGGATAACCTCTCCTTTTGGTCCCCGCAACCAGCGTTTTCACTACGGTATTGATATTGCGGCTTCCCGGGGCACCCCGGTAAAAGCTGCGGCAGCAGGCCAGGTTACGGTTGCCTCTCATACAGGAAGTTACGGCCTCCTCCTGGAGCTGGAGCACGGCGGGGGATGGAAAAGCAGGTACGCCCACAACTCCGGCCTTGAAGTAGAAAAAGGGGAACAGGTCTTCTCCGGGCAGACCGTTGCCCTGGTTGGCAATACGGGGAACGCCACGGGACCGCACCTTCACTTTGAAATCCTGCGTGGAGGCCAGCAGGTAGACCCCCTTAAATACCTGCCCAGGTAGCGGAAAAGTCTGCGGGCTTTACGAGGGGTAGGAACCTTAATTTTTCCGGTGTAAAAGAAAAGTTTGTTTAAAATGTGCCGGCTTTAGTTGCATGCCTGCCGGGATTGTGTTATCATACTTTTGATTAGTGTTGATGGAATATTTTTTGTGAATATCAGGATACAGGGAAAGGGGGTAGAACGCAGTGAAGGAGTCCATTCAACCCAAGTACTACCGGGCCACGGTTACATGTGCCTGTGGAGAAACCTTTGAAACAGGCTCTACCGTAGAAAGCTTGAAGGTAGAGATATGTTCCCAGTGCCACCCGTTTTTCACTGGAAAGCAGAAATTTGTAGACAGCGGCGGACGGGTAGAAAGGTTCAAGCGCAAGTACGGCAGGGAGTAGTGTACCCGTTTTTTATACGTTTAACTTGTTTTCAGAGCTAGGTCTATCCTACTCTTTTTTTATGGATAAGCAGGAATAAAGCAAGGAGTGAGGCCGGTGAATTCCCAGCAGTGGTTGGGTGGTCAGGCGGTACTTGAAGGTGTGATGATGCGCAGCCAAAATGAAATGGTGATAGCCTGCCGCAATCCCGGGGGAGAGATTGTCATTCACCGGGAAGAAGTTTCTACTCTTGCCCGGCGTTACCCGTTTTTGCGCTGGCCCTTTCTCCGGGGAGTGGTGGCCTTTGTAGAAGCACTTTCCCTGGGGATAAAAGCCTTGAATATTTCTACCGAGACCGCCCTGGAAGAAGAAGGGGAAGACCTTCCGCCGGCCTATACCATCCTTACCGTAGTGTTGGGCCTGGCCCTGGGGGTAGCCCTCTTTTTTCTCCTGCCCACCTATATAGCTAACTTTCTGCCGGAGATTAATCCAGTGGCTGCCAACCTGGTAGAAGGCTTTTTGAGAATTCTTATTTTTATCTCTTACATCTTTTTAATAAGCAGGTGGGGCGAAATCAAGCGCTTTTTTGCCTACCACGGGGCCGAACACAAGGCCATCTTCTGTTTTGAAGACGGGCGCAGCCTGGAAGTAAACAATACCCTGGACTTTGATACCAGGCACCCCCGCTGCGGTACCAGTTTTCTATTGATAGTAATGCTGGTCAGCGTTATCCTTTTTTCTTTCTTTGGCTGGCCGGGTATATGGGAGCGCTTTTTGATACGTATCTGCATGCTCCCCGTGGTGGCCGCGGTGGCTTACGAGTTGATTCGTCTCACGGCCCGGGCATCCTTCAAGCCTTTAAAAGTTCTTTCCCTTCCCGGGCTATGGCTGCAGTACCTGACTACCCGGGAGCCGGACGCCTCCCAGCTGGAAGTGGCCCTGGAAGCAGTAAAGTCACTGGTAGGCGGAGAAAACAGTGAAGATGATTCCGGTGCCGGGAGCAAGGAAAGTGAAGCCGAAAAAGACCCGACTTCCGCGGCAGTTGACAGCTGAGGTATAGATACCGGCCTTTAGCCGGCCGAATTAGGAAGGAACACCAATTCTTCTTTTGTTACTGCGTCCCTGTCACGGGTTGCCCGGGCAGGGGAAAATGTTCCACGGAATGGGCCGCAAGGAGGTGAGACCATGTGGGACAAACTGGAAGACATTGAAAAGCGCTACGAAGAGCTGGAAAGCAAGCTCAGTTCCCCGGAAGTAGTGACCGACAAGGAAAAGCTGCAAAAGTATTCCCAGGAACACTCTAAACTTTCCGAGACGGTTAAAAAATACCGGCAGTACAAAGAGGTTTGCCGGGACCTGGAGCAGGCCCGCGAACTACTTGATGAAGAGGACGAAGAGGAGATGGAGGAGTACCTGAAGGAAGAGCTGAAAACCCAGCAAGAGCGTAAACAAGAGATTGAAGAAGAGTTAAAGCGGCTCCTGATACCTAAGGATCCCAACGACGAGAAGGACGTGATTATGGAGATCCGGGCGGGAACCGGCGGAGAAGAAGCCTCTCTTTTTGCCGCCGACCTCCTCCGTATGTACACCCGCTATGCGGAGAACCAGGGTTTTAAACTGGAGATTTTAGATTCCCACCCCACGGATATGGGGGGTATCAAAGAAGTGGTTTTTGCCATAGAAGGGAAGCAGGTATACAGCCGCTTGAAATACGAAAGCGGGGTGCACCGCGTACAGCGGGTTCCCGTGACGGAATCCGGGGGCAGGGTGCACACCTCGGCTGCCACCGTGGCAGTGCTTCCCGAGGCGGAAGATATAGAAGTAGAAATAAATTCCCATGATCTGCGGGTGGACACTTTTTGCTCCAGCGGCCCCGGGGGACAGAGCGTAAATACTACCCAGTCGGCCGTCCGGATTACGCACCTTCCTACCGGCATAGTATCCACCTGCCAGGACGAAAAATCCCAGCATAAAAACCGGGAGAAGGCCATGCGCGTCCTGCGCTCCCGACTGTACGAACAGGTTAAAGAAGAACAGGAACAGGAAATGGAGCAGGCCAGGAAGAACCAGGTGGGCTCAGGCGACAGGAGTGAAAGGATACGGACGTACAATTTCCCCCAGAACCGGGTGACCGACCACCGCATTAACCTTACCCTGCATAAACTGGAACAGATCATGGACGGCGAGCTGGACCAGTTAATCGAGCCCCTGATAACCTACCAGGAATCCATGCAGCTCTCCAGTGTAGGGGAGTAAACATGTCTGATCCTGCTTTTCCTTCTTCCCACCGCTCTATCCAGTCCCTCCTGCGTGAAGGTGCCCTGCGTCTGAAGTGCCGCAGTGAAGAAAGCCGGCATGAGGCTGAAATACTGCTTTCATTTGTCCTGGGCAGGGAGAGATGGTACCTCTATTCCCACCGGGAAAAAGAAGTATCCCCCGGCGCGGCGGAAAAGTACCTGGAGGCGGTAAAACTCCGGGAAGCCGGATGTCCTGTGGCTTATATAACCGGTAAAAAAGAGTTTTACGGCCTGGAATTTTCCGTAGATTCCCGGGTGTTGATACCCCGGCCGGAAACGGAGCTTATAATAGATGAGGTGCGTAGCTGGTGGAGTGAGCAGACCCCTGGCCCGGGGAGAAATATAAGAGTCCTTGACCTGGGAACGGGAAGCGGCGCCCTGGCGGTTACCCTGGCCCGGCTCTTCCCTTCCATGACGGTTTGGGCCCTGGATTGTGAGGAAAAAGCCCTGCAGGTAGCCAGGGAAAATGCCAGGATCCACGGGGTGGAAGAAAGGGTGTACTTTAGAAAAGGTGTTTTCCTGGAGGCCCTCCTCGGTGAGCAGGTGAAGTTTGACGTGGTAGTTTCCAACCCCCCTTATTTGACCGATGTAGAGATGGAAGATCTCCAGGAGGATATAAAAAAATTCGAACCGGAACAGGCCCTGCGGGGCGGTGTGGACGGGCTGGACGCTTACCGCGGTATGGTGAGAGACCTTCCTTCCCGTCTTGCTTCACCTTCCCTGGTGGTGCTGGAAGTCAGTCCCACCGTGGCGGATAGTGTCTCCTTCCTCTCCCGTAATTACCTCCGCCCCCTTGAATGTACGCTGCGCGAAGATTATAGTGGCAAACCCAGGGTCCTGAAGATGCTATTTTAGCTTTTTGCCGGTAGAGGTAACGGAAAGCTTACCGTGCAAGACCCCTTTTACCCCCAGCAGCCGGTTGGCCACCTCTTTGGTTTCCGCGGATTTACCCTTCAGCACCAGCACTTCCAGGCAGTTGTTTTCATCCAGGTGCACGTGCATGGTGGAAAGTATAAGATGGTGGTAGGAGTGCTGCAGTTCAGTAAGCAGGTCGGTAAGCCCTTTTACGTGGTGGTCGTACACCAGGGTAAGGGTTCCCGCCACTTCCTCATCATCCTCTTTCCACTCGTCTTCTACCAGGGCGTCCCTTATCAGGTCCCTTATAGCTTCGGAACGGTTGGTATAGCCCCTCTGCATTACCTGCTGGTCAAACCTTTCCAGCAGGTCTTCACTAATGGAAATCCCGAAACGTATCAGGTTCAAAACCAGGCAACCTCCTTTGATAAAGGAATGTCACTTTGCTTTCCTATTATACCATAAAATACTAAACCCCTTCTGCAGGGAACTTTCTTATTCACCTTTTTTTATTTAACCTTTTTACGTAACATGATAGAGACTGCCCGGGAGCTTTCTTGATTTTCCCCTGTCTAAAACAAGCATAAACTGGCAATAATAGTAATAGAAGCCAATAACAGCAGTAGAGGGGGAGGGCAGTCATGTCCCAGCAGAAGGTAAATATTAGTGGAGTAAATACGTTCAAACTTCCTGCCTTGAGTAACGAGAAGATCTTCGAGCTTTTTGGCAGGCTCCGCCAGGGAGACGAGAGCGCACGGGAGGAATTGATTCAAGGAAACCTGCGGCTGGTGTTGAGCATACTGCAGCGGTTTAAAAACCGGGGGGAAAATATGGACGACCTGTTCCAGGTTGGCTGTATCGGACTGATGAAAGCCATAGATAACTTCAACCTGGAGCAGAAAGTCAACTTTTCTACCTACGCTGTCCCCATGATAGCAGGGGCAATTCTAAGGTCCCTGCGGGACAACAACACTATCCATGTCAGCCGCTCGGTAAAAAACACCGCCCAAAAGATCCAGCAGGCCCGGGAAAGGCTTACCAGGGAATATTTGCGGGAGCCGACTTTAAAAGAAATTGCCCGGGAAATGGAACTTTCCGAAGAAGAAGTGGTTTTTGCTCTTAACTCTATAAACGAGCCGGTTTCCATTTATGATCCCGTCTTTCACGACAGCACCGACCCGGTTTATGTAATGGATTTGATAAGCGACCAGGAGGAATCCGCGGAAAGCTGGCTGGAAAGCCTGGCCGTCAGTGAGGCCTTGAAGCACCTGGGCCCCCGCGAAAAGGAAATACTGGAAGCGCGCTTTTTCAAAGGAAAAACCCAGCTGGAGATTGCCCGGGAGATAGGTATATCCCAGGCGCAGGTTTCCAGGCTGGAAAAAGCCGCACTGAAAGTTATCCGCCGCAGCTATTTTAAGGGAGAAAGCGGGAGCGCCTTAACCCCGTAAAAGTCCCGCCGGGGAGAGTATCAAGTGCCCGGACCTGGCTCTGCTTATTTATTAAATCTTGATTCGGGAGGTTCGCCTGTGGGTAAAGACACCGGCTATCGTAGAAGTAAAAAAAGAAATGGCAAGAAAGAAACTCGCCGGCTGCGGTTGCCAAAGGCTTTTATGGCGGGGGTAGCCGTAGTCATGGTCTGTCTGGTACTGCTGCAGCCGGCTTCCCGGCAGGCCGGTTCCCGGGAAGAGTCCTCTTTCTGGGATGTGTACGATTTTTCCGCCCCGGTTCTGCGGGTGCACGTGGTTTCGCACGATGACAGTGCTCCCGAGGAAGAGCTCAAAAATGAAGTGCGGCGGGAGATACAGACCCTGGTTTATAGTTCCCACGGCGGTGCCAACGGTTACGGGGAGTTGCTGGAGAAGGTAAGCCGGGATCTCCCCCGCCTGGAAAGACAGGCGAAAAATATGGTGCGGGATAGGGGTTTTTCCCACGGCATAGAAGTTAATCTTGATGAACGGGAATTTCCCCTGCGCCACTACGGTGAACAGGTGTATCCTCCCGGCAAGTATCTTGCTCTGCAAGTGGTTATTGGAGAAGGCCGCGGGAGCAACTGGTGGTGTCTGCTCTATCCTTCCCTGTGCACTCCCCCGGCGGAAACGGGAGAAAAGGGAGAAAATGCCGGGGCAAAGGACGGTAAAGAAGATGCTGCCGATAAACCTGCCCCGGATTCCGCTGACAGCGGATCGGAAGACTCTGCCGCCGGCAGTGCCGGCGAGGAAGATGGTGACGGCTGGAAAGGGTGGACCCTGGCGCTGTGGGAATGGTTAAGCAGGCTTTTTTCATAAACCTCCTTCTTTTCCCCTATGCATGCTTAAATGCTACTCAGAAAATAACTCAGAAAATAACTTCTGCATCGCTCTTTTTTTTCTTCATTGCTGCCTCCGCGCTCCAGGGGTGGTTATACCTTCGCCAAAC
>CAYODA010000023.1:0-17967 GCA_964402625.1 uncultured Syntrophomonadaceae bacterium
TAAAGTTGCGGACCACACAGTAGTGGTGTTCCAGTTAGGTCTTGAGATCTAAGTTTGCGGGCACTTCTCCCATGTTTAAAAAAGCTTTTAGAATATGCACGGTGGTTTCCTCATCCGCTTTTTCAAGCATTCTTTGTAAAAGAGGGAGAGCTTGGCGGTATTTAAAAAAACCGAGTAAATCAATCATCATTGACCTGAAGTCGACAGGGTCGACCATGTCTTTACGAACAATACTCTTCGGGCTTTTTATATTTTGTCCTTCCCCTACTTCAGGCAACTGCTCTGCTTCTTTTTCTAAATACCAGACAATCTGCGGACCAACATTTTCGCCAAAGCCGGCCAGGATTTCAGTTGCTCCCTCATAGGTGAAAAAAGTGTTGCCAAGCAAAGCCTGTGCCGTAGGGAAAAAGGGGTCGGTTTCTTTAGATTTGGCCAGGCCCTGGGCTGCAGCCCAGACCAGGAAGGGTGTTTTGCTATGCAGCAAATTCAACATTTCTGAAACCGATTCCCGGCAGCGCAGGGCCCCAAGGACCCTTGCCGCGACGGCTTTGCCCGCTGCCCCGCCGCGGTGCAGTTTTTTCTGGTAGTGATGGATCAAACCGATTTCCCGGCACAAGGTTTTAGTTTTTTCAAAATCGTGGCCGTCCAGCACTTCCAGGTAGGGGGCAAAGAATTTCCATAACCAGTACGGCTTTTCGCCTTCCATCAGCCCGGCCGCTTCTTCAAGGCTTAGATCGCCGTACAGGTAGCTTAAATAAATATCTTCCCACTCCTGTGTTTTAAGCCTGTACTTTTGGCTGTTTAAAGAAACCAACAGGCGGGACATAACCATGGCCGCAAGAAGTAAAATTATCATGCCTGCAAGTACGGCGATAATTATAAGTAGAATTTGCAGATAAGGATCAATAACCATTTAATTATTCCTCATTATTTTTTGGAGGTGTTCAATTAGCTTCTCCGGCTGAAACGGTTTGGTCATGTAATCATTAGCACCAAGTTCAAGAGCCTGGTGCAGGTCTCCTTCCCGACTTTTAACCGAAAGCACAATCACCGGCAGGTGAGGTTTGGCGATGCGTACTTTTTTTAAAACCTGGATTCCCTCTAAAAACGGCATCATAATATCGAGAACGATGGCAGAGATTTCTTCTTCCAGGGCAGTTTTCAAGGCCTCTTTACCATCAAATACCGGTAATACTCGGTAGCCTTCTTTTTCAAGTTTAAAGGAGATCAACCGGTTTAAACCAGGGTCGTCTTCTGCTACCAGGATCTTTTTCGCTTCAGGTTCTGCCATCGGTTCTGTCATCTCCTTATTTACTGATGCACATTTTAACTGTAATACAGGTTTGTTCCGGGTGCGGTTACTGCCCGCCCTCTCTTATGAATCCGGGCAGATATACCGTGAAAATACTTCCTTTACCCGGCTCGCTTTTCAGGTAGAGCCTCCCGTCGTGGCGCCTGACCACTCTTTCCACAATATAAAGGCCAACGCCGGTGCCCCTTTTGCTGTGGGGCTGGGAGTGCTCACACCGGTAAAAGATATCAAATATGGCATTTTGCTCCTCTTCAGGTATGCCCATTCCGCTGTCGCTAACCGTTATTAAGATTTCGTCGGTTTCCCGGTTGAAACCTGCTTCCAAGTTAACGCTGCCTGCTTCGGTGTACTTGATTGCGTTGCCCACCAGGTTACTAAAAGCCTGGGTGAGGCGTTCTTTGTCCCCAAAGAGGGTCAAGCCGGGCTGGATGCTGTAATCTAAGCCCAAACCTTTTTCCCCCGCTTCAGCGCTAAAACCGCAGACCAGGTTTTCCAGCAGTGTGGAAAGATCCAGGATGTTTCGCTGGTAAGAATAATCGGTTCCTTCAAAACGTCCCATATCCAGCAGTTCTTCGATATACCCGGCCAGTTTTTGTTCTTCGTTATAAATGGTGGTTAAAAATTCCTCTTGCACCTCGTTGATATCTCCGGCATCTCTTTTCAGCAGAAGATCAAGGTACCCGTGCATGTTGGCCAGGGGGGTTTTTAATTCGTGACTCAACGAGCTGAAAAAGCGGGCTTTTTGTTCTTCCAGTTCCACTTTGTCGCTGATATCACGAAAAATCTCGATTCCTCCAAGCACTTCGCCGGAGGGCAGGTACAGGGGAGCAATGCTTACTTCTACTACTATCCGTTCACCCTTTTTATTAAGGGCTTTTATTGTCAGGGGGGCCGGAGGGGTTTTTCCACTTTGGATTGCTTTGTACAAAGGACACAGTTCAGTGCTGCACAGTTTATTGCCGGCCAGGTCGGTGTGTTCCAGGAGATTTTCGGCGCACCTTTTGCCCAAGACTTCTTCCTGGCGGTACCCGGTAATTTTTTCAGCAGCCTCGTTCCAGAAAACAATGCTCCGCTCGGGATCGGTAATATAAACTCCGTCACTTACCTGATTCAGGACACTGGTCAACACGGAGGCCTCACCCAAAAGCGAAAGTTGGTTATTTTGCGGGGCGTAATTCTTTTTTTGGTTTAAATTTTCATCATTCATAATTACTCCTCTTTAACTCCGGCATCTAAAATATTATTCAAGACCGGTTCGTACCACTGAAAGTAAAAACGGTACTGCACCGGAAGGCCGGGTATATATGATATAAAACGCTGTATGGCCGCGCTGCCGGTCAGGCCGGCAGGCAACAGGGCGGGAAGCTGGTCGGCAAAATCACCGGCAAAATAAATGCATTTTGCCTCGCCGGGCGGGGCATGCTTGATCATGGCCGGAAATCGATCGGGCAGCCCCCTGGCACGCAGGGCTTCCCGGGATTCTTCGTCTACAGGCAATTCGTAGTGGGCAAGAACTTCTGTATGTTCATCGTCTTCATCGACCTTGAGTAGTTCCATCCAGTAAAGGTAAGGTACTTCCGAAGCTGCTCCGTCAAGCAGTTCGTGTTCTGTGCTTTTCACAACCGGCCAGGGGGCATTGAACTGGTCCTGTTCAATAATAACCAGGTCGGTATACCAACCCAGGCCAGTGACATCTTCCCGCACAAAAACCATTCCGGCTCCTTCCAGGTCCCATTCTCTTCCATAAATCCGGGTATAGAGCTCTTTCAACCAGTAAGCGGTTTCATTCAGGTCGTCATAGTAGCGGGCCAGCCAACCCTCATAGTTTACAGCAAAAAGCTCCTGTAAACGCTCAGCCGCTTCCGGATCAAGGTAGGTGGGATACCCAATAATGTTGTGTTCACCAACCAGGATGCGCTCCTCTGCAGTGGTAAAATCTTCAATGGCTTCGACTTCGTCTTTATCAAAGCCGCCGTAAATCAGCTCGATACCTTGATGTTCATGGGGCAGTTTCTCTTCGTAAACTTCAATTCCTTCCTCATAGTCATATATGCCATAGGTGTCTGCAAGATAAAGCAGATCGAGGTCGGTTAAGTCTTCTTCAGAAAGGGTTTCTTTTGCCCCGGTTTCCGGATGATAACCCAGGTAATCTTCATCCATTTTATAGAATTGCTCTTCCGGTCCGGTGAAACGGCGGTGTTCTGCTATCCAGAATATGGCGCGGTGTTCGCGGTAGTCTTTTTCGGGAACGGTTTTATCCACTACGAGCAGGTTGATTTCCCTGGCGGATAAAAGATGCCAGGTTAAGAGGTAACCGCCAATTAAAAAGATTAGAATCAATAAAACATGCCAGCGCTGCATTTTACCCGCCTTTCTATCTTAATAATTTTTAGAGCTGCACGATTTTAAGATTAATCAAGCTCGCCAAAATAGTCGGCAATTATGTCATAGCTTTCTTTTAGCCGGAACCGCTCCTGCGGTTCTTCCCAGCCTTCCCAGAGGTATGGGGAGATATCTTCGACAAACTTTTCTTCTGTGCGCGGTTCGAAATCGATTACCTGCGGCTGGTCCTCTCGATTTGCTGTTTCATCCCCCGCATTGCTATAGGTGACCGGATAAAAAATAAACCCTTCTGTTGTTTTATAGGTCAACTCGTCCCGAGCCGGGTGTTCGGCATACTCACCGGGATCGTTTAATATATTTCCTTCCGAAGGATCGGAAACATTCAGGAGCATCCAGGGCAGGCGCACCAGGATGCGGCCGCTTTCTTCGTCAACGTAAAAGTTGGCCAGCGAGTTGTATTCTTCTGAATCCGGGTTAAAATTACCGTAGTTTAACTCGCTTTCATCAGCATAAAGCGCTTCAAAAACCCTTCCGTCGGCAGTCACCCTTTCGCGGTTGACCAGGGTTTCAATTCGGGTAAATTTAGCTTCCCGGGCCGGTTCGGGTTTGAAATTTAACCGCCCCCGGTTGTAAGAAGGAACAACCAATAGAGAGCCTTTCTCCGGAGAATCAATTTGGAGCATGAATTCAGCCCCGGTGGGCAGTTCCGGCAGATCTTCAAAGGGCAACAGGAACTCTCCATCTTCCCTGGAACCGGTGTCGATGCCGACAGTAAGGCCGATTTCTTCCCAGGGCGGGTCGTTATGCAGCCCATTATCTGCAAAATTTAGTTCGATGGAAAGGTAAAGGAAAGCTTCATCGGCTCCCGCTTTAAGAGTTTCTATTTTCCCAAAACTATCGGGCCGGTTATCTGCCGGATTAAAAACAGTTTGTCCAGTATTTCCAAGCCAGGGCTCAAAGAGCTGTTCATGGCTGCGTGGTTCGGGTTCCGCCGCCATTATTCCGTAATTTTGCTCCGGGCACATTGCATTTTGCCACAGGACCTGGCGCTCCCAGGGAACCATGAACGGCTCGGTGTTCCAGGTTTTCTTGGCCCATTCATCGGCCCACTCAAAAATAACTCCCCCGGCGTAACCTTCATCAATAATTGAACGCATCATACGCACGGTCATTTCTCCCTGGTCGATTTCATCCAGTCCACCGTGGTGCAGGCCGTCCGGGCTTAAATGCGCGGTGTTTAAGGAAGTGGCAATGCCAAATTCGGCAACCAAAGCCGGGTAGGGCGGGTGAATAGCCATAAACTTATTAAGATAGCCTTTATACCTGAACACACCTTGTTCATCTTCGTATTCGGCAAAAGCCGGTTCATTGTTCATGAAATCCGGGTAGTTGGGGTAGATGTGATATGCTCCAAAAAAACCTGCTTTATTCTTTGCCCCGGCGCAAAAAATATTTGGATCAACCGTTTCACGCACGTTGTAACCAGGAGTGCCGTCTGCTTCATACTCGGTTTTATGGTCCAGGGGATCCAGGGTAGGCCAGCTGACAAACCCCACCGGATACTGCCATCCGTATTCAGCCTGGCTGTATTCGAGGGTGTAGTTGCACATTTCGGCTATCCAGGTTTCGGTGGGGGAGGCCTCACCAGGGGTTGCCCGAACATAATCACCGTCATAACCATCCAGCTCGGGGTTGGCTTCATCAGTAGCTTCGACTTCCTCGGGTTCAAACTCCCGCCCAATCAGGATGCCCAGGAGGTAAGGAGAAACATCGACCGAATAATTGCCGTAAGCACGGTGGGGCCGGGCCGGTATGTCAGCGTTACCGTGCAGGGCGTCGACAACCAGTTCAATTTCTTTCAAGTAAGCTTCCCGGTAATCCTCATCGTGAAAATTCAGGTCCGGCACTTCATCATGGGGCCAGATTTCCTGGATCAAATAAATGGGTTCATTATCCGGAACGGCATTGTATTCGGCCAGGACGTTGTAAAAGGCGGGGTCTAACAGAGTATAAATGCGGATGGTATTAGCGTTCATTGCGGCAATGTCTTCTATCCAGCTGCGGTAAAGCTCCCGGTCAGCCGGAAACTGGGTATACCAGCGACCGGGCAGGGAGGTGCCCACGTTAACTCCCTTAATCATGCAATCAGACCAGCTTTCTCCGTCATATAATTGTAAATAATTTTCTCCGGCCCGGGCGGCGAGCTTTGTCTCATTAATTACCGTATAAATTTTCTCAGGTTCTATTTCTTCCGTTTCACAGCTAAAGATAAAAGCAGCCATCAATATGATAATTATTAAAAAAAGTAATAGCTTCTGTCTTTTCAAGTAAAAAGCACCAACCTTGCTATCATTAATATTATGATAAATCATAACATAAAACATGACAAATTTTCTGTAGTGAGCAGTGAAAAATTATGGTACAGTATAAAGTTTTTCATCTGTTCAGCAATAACACCGCTTTTTCACCTCCCGGCAGGATATCTATAAAATGCCCCAGCCGGAGTGATTAATGACGGCAACGATTTGATTGTCTTAAGTCACGAGCTGGAGCAAATAGAAGATATACCCTGTTCCACCCCGGGTGGTATCAATATCACCTTCAATTACCCCGAGTTTTACTTGATCTTGAAGCAAAACCTCTTCCAGGTCGCTGAATTCCCCTATTTGCAGGTAGATAGATACTATCTTTTTTTGCCTCGCTGGCAGCGGCATGCTTTAATACTATGTTTAAAATGCTTTCCGTTACTGGCATTTCATGCATTCTGCAGTCACTCTTTCATTATTATTTTATAAAAGACGAAATATACCGGAGGAAAACTCTGTAGGGTTCAATATTCTTTTCTACTTTCATTTCCATTACTGCTCCTTCAAATGAGTGAAAGAGAAAACGCGCAGTATCACGTGTATTTACCCCACTTGATAGAGAATTACTCTGCTTCGCTTCTATAAGGCATTCTTCCATCTGCAAAATGAAAAAAGAATTTTTAAAATTTCGTAAATCGCTTCTGCTTTCGGCGCTGTCGCCGGGTGCGAATCCAATATCTCTCTATTATTATTAATTAGCAGAGGCCAGTCAATCAAGTAGCTGTCACTTAACTATCAGGCTTAATGCCTGCCGCCTCCAGGATATGGGGAACCACTTCTTCCCGATTAATAGCCATAATGTGAACCCCGTCGCATAATGCTTCCTCTTTCAAGGTAGCAATCATGCGCCCGGCTATTTCAATGCCCTTGTCCAGGGCGCCCCCTTTGGGAGCGCTTTTTAATTCGTCAATCAGGTGCTGTGGAACAAAGATTCCGGGCACGTTTTGCGTCATGTAGCGGGCCATTTTGGCCGAGGTGAGCAGGACAATTCCCGCCAGTATTTTTACCGGGAACCGGCGGGCGGTATCCATAAAACGGGAGAAGCTATCCAGATCGTAAATGGCCTGGGTCTGGAAAAATTCGGCCCCCGCCTCCACTTTTTTCTCAAATTTAATTAGCTGGGGCTCCAATGGATCGGCTTCCGGGGTAACAATGGCCCCCCGGCAGAAGGAGACTCCTCCGTTCAGCTCACTACCCCCCAAATCTTTCCCTTCTTCCAAACGCCCTATGGTCCGCAGCAGCTGCAGAGAATCCAGTTCAAACACCCCCCCGGCTTCCGGGTGATCTCCTACCGGCACTGCATCGCCGGTAAGGCAGAGAACGTTGCGGATGCCGCGGGAGTACGCCAAGAGGAGGTCTGACTGCAGGGCAATTTGATTGCGGTCGCGGCAGGTCATCTGTAGAATGGGTTCCCCTCCCTGCTCCCGAATAACCAGGCATCCTCCCAGGGACGGATAACGCATTACCGAGCTCTGATGGTCGGTTACGTTTATAGCGTCCACCCGGTCTTTGATCAGGTCAATGTGGTGCATCATCTCCTCCAGGTTGGTTCCCTTGGGCGGCGCCACTTCAGCGGTCACCACGAATTTGCCGGAATCCAGCGCTTTTTTAAACTTCGTATCCATGTTTTATCCCCTCTGTTTCCAAAATTTTAACCCGGGGCCGGGGAACTGCCTGTGAATTTCGGGGAGGATGGTAGTGCTTCATAAGCTCCAGGCGCCCCTGTTCTTTCAACCTCCGGTAGATCAGGGTAAAAGCGCAGTCCCTTTCTCCGTCCACTTCACACTTTCCCCGGTTGGTCCCGCCGCAGGGGCCGTTAAGCAGGCCCTTGTGACAGGCGGTAATCGGACAGATACCTGCAGTATAGCCCAGTATGCACTGGCCGCACTGGCCGCAGGCTTCCACAAAATAGCCAGGGTGTTCTTCCATTCCCAAAAACAGGGTGTCCAGAGCCGGCAGGACTACCTTGTCGGAATAGAGGGACAGGCGCTGTACCCCCAGGGCGCAGGCCATAACCAGGATAGCGGCGGCATCCTGTATGGCGGTTCGGTTTTCTTCGGCTGACGCGGAAGTCATCTCGTCACAGGCGGTGGGGATTACCGTCCAGCCGGTGACCAGGTAGCCTTTCTCCTGCAGCGCCTCCTGCATGGAGATAACCTGGTCCACTCCGCCGGTCTGCATTACCGTGGCACAGGTGCCGCATCCTGCCAGGAAAAGGCGGTTGTAGCCTTCCAACAGACGGGAAATCTCCTCCAGGGGCTTCTGCCTGGTAATGGTTTTCATCCTTTTCCTGCCTCCTTTTTAAAAAAATGGCTTCCCATAAATAATCTCTCACTATCTAATAGCTCATAGCTTACTTCTTACTTCTTACCTCTTACCTTTTAGCTCTTAGCTCTCATAGGGTGTTACTCCTCCAGGTCGCATCTGAGGCAGCGCCCGGATTCGCGCACCGCTTCTTCTTCCGAATAGGCCAGCTCGGTTTCCTGGAAACTGCCTCTCCTTTCCTCCAGGGAAAGCTGTGGAATCTCCGGCCGGAACCGGGGCTTCCACAGTTCTTCTTCATCCGGCTCACCGCCTGCGGGTTCCGGTTCTCGTCCTCGTCGTTCACTTTCTCGTCCTCGTTCTGGTTCACTTTCTCGTTCTCCCTTTGCTTCTTTTCCTTCCCCTTCTTCCACGCCAAAAGAAGGAGCTTCTTCCTGCAGGTCGTACATCAGCACCCGGGTGGGGTCGCCTTCAAAATACTTGTGGATAGCCAGGGCTCCCCTCCTGCCTGCGGCTATTGCCTCTATAACCATACCCGGCCCGGATACGAAATCACCCCCGGCAAACACGCCGGGAACGTTGGTGGAAAGCCGGTTTTCATCCACCGCCAGAGTCTCCAGGCGGGAGCGCTCCAGGGCACTGTCCGGGGGCAGGAAAGAAAGATCCGGGGCCTGGCCCACCGAGGCAAATACCGTGTCCGCCTCCACGAAAAACTCGGAACCTTCTACGGGCACAGGACGGCGCCTGCCGTCTTTCCCCGGCTCTCCCGGCTCCATCCTGATACACTGCACCCCGGTTACTTTCCAGTTGCTGCCGACTATCCGGGTGGGGCTTACCTGGAAGTTAACCCTGATGCCTTCCGCCACGGCTTCTTCGTATTCCATCTGCGAAACCGGCATTTCCTCAAAGGTGCGGCGGTATAATATTTCCACCTGCTCCGCCCCCAGGCGCAGCGCGGTCCGGGCGGTATCCAGGGCCACGTTGCCTCCACCGATAACTACTGCCTTTCTGCCAATCTCTACCTTTTTGCCTGTTTTAACATCGCGCAGGAAGCGCAGCCCGTAATAGAAGCCCTCCAGATCTTCAATCTCCCCGGGAATACCTATTTGCTGGCTTTTCTGCGCCCCGGCTGCAATAAACACCGCCTCAAAACCGCTCTGCTTTAGGTCTTCCACGGTAAAATTGATGTTGACGGGGCTATTGTATCTTATCTCCACTCCGCATTTGCGGATGTAATCTATCTCCTTTTGAATAACTTCTTCGGGGAGGCGAAACTCCGGTAGTGCCACGGAAAGCATTCCCCCTCCTACCGGCAGTGCTTCCAGCACGGTAACCCCGTAGCCCATCTGCGCCAGGAAGTAGGCGCAGGAAAGCCCGCAGGGTCCGGCTCCCACCACCGCCACCTGCTGCGGCCGGGTGCGCTCAAAAGGCCGGGGCTCCGGCAGCTCCTGCTGGTGGTCAAAATACCAGTCGGCGGCAAAGCGCTTCAGGGCGCGCACCGCCAGTGAATCGTCCAGCTCTCCCCGGCGACAACGCAGCTCGCAGGGGTGATGGCAGATCCTGCCGCAGATGGCGGGAAAGGGATTTCGTTCCCGGATAACCTCCACTGCTTCCAGGTATTCCCCCCGGTAAATGGCGTCCAGGTACCGGGGCACGTTAACCCCCACCGGGCAAGTGTGCTGGCAGGGGGAAATCATCAGCGCGTCGCATACCGCCGCGGGGCATTTTTTCTCTTTTATGTGTGCCTCGTATTCCTCCCGGAAATAATTGAGGGTGGTCAGCACCGGGTTGGGACAGGTCTGGCCCAGCCCGCACAGGGATCCTTCCTTAACGGTGCGGGCAATGTTGTACAGGGCTTCGATATCCCCGTCGCGTCCCTGTCCGCCGGTGATCCGGGTCAGTATCTCCAGCATCTGCCTGGTGCCCAGGCGGCAGGGAGTGCATTTGCCGCAGGATTCCGACTGGGTGAAGCTCAAGAAATAGCGGGCAATCTCCACCATGCAGGTGCTTTCGTCCATGACCACCATTCCGCCCGAGCCCATGATAGATCCCAGGCGGGCCAGGTTCTCAAACTCCACCGGCGTATCCATGTAGGGAGCCGGGATGCATCCCCCCGAGGGCCCCCCGGTCTGTACCGCCTTAAATTTCTTGTCGCGGGGTATACCGCCACCTATGTCGAAAACAATGGTGGAGAGCGGGGTTCCCGCAGGGACTTCTACCAGACCGCTGTTGGCCACTTTCCCGGTAAGAGCGAAAACCACAGTTCCCCTGCTGTTTTCGGTTCCAATAGAGAAAAACCGCTCCGCCCCCTCGCCCAGGATTGCGGATGCCGCCGCCAGGCTTTTTACGTTGTTAATAACGGTGGGCTTGCCGTCCAGACCGGATTGTGCGGGAAAAGGAGGCCGCGGGCGCGGCATTCCCCGGCGGCTTTCAATAGAAGCAATTAAAGCAGTCTCTTCTCCGCAGACAAAGGAACCGGCCCCTTCCTTGATGTTAATGCGGAAGGAAAAGCCGGAACCCAGGATATCATCCCCCAGGAAACCCCTTTCCAGGGCCTGCTGCACCGCCAGGCGCAAGCGCCCCACCGCCAGGGGGTATTCCGCCCGGACGTAGACAAAGCCTTCCGCGGCGCCCACGGCGTACCCGGCCAGGGTAAGACCCTCCACCACAGCGTGGGGGTCGGCTTCCAGGATGGAGCGATCCATAAAAGCGCCGGGGTCTCCTTCGTCGGCGTTGCAGATAACATACTTGACGGGCCCGGGGGCATCGTGGCAAAACTGCCACTTGCGGGCCGTGGGAAAACCGGCACCACCCCGTCCGCGTAGCCCTGCTTTACTGACTTCTTCTATTACCTCATGCGGGGTCATCTGCAGCAAGGCTTTTTCCAGACCGCGGTAGCGGCCTTTATCCAGGGAATGCTCAATTTTTTCCGGGTTAATGTGGCCGCAGTTCTGCAAAATGAGCCGCTGCTGACCGGCGTAAAAATTAATATCGTGGTAAAAAGGTACCTCCCTGCCGGAGGGATCCCGGTAGAAGAGCCGCGACACGGGTGTTCCCGTTTTTAAGTGTGAAGCGGCTATTTCCGGGGCGTCTTCCGGCTGAACCCGCGTGTAAAAGACCCCTTCCGGCTCTACAATCACTATGGGGCCCTGCTCGCAAAAGCCGTGGCATCCGGTAAAATCCACTTCTATACCGGATAATTCCAGACGCTCCACCTCGGCCTGCAGTATTTCAAACACCTCGCGGGAACCGCTGGAAAAGCACCCGGTGCCCTGGCATACAAAAACCGTGCGCCGGCTCATTTTTCTCGCCTCCCCTCTCCGCCGCCTTTACTCTCCATTTCAGGCGCATCTTCAGCCGCATTTTCGGCTGTATCCTCGAAGAGGCGCTTGACTTTCTTGGGGTTTAAATTACCGTACACCTGGTGATTTATAACCATGCTGGGAGAAAGGGCGCACACACCCAGGCAGGCCACGGTTTCCAGGGTGTATTCCAGATCCTCAGAAGTCTGGTTCTCCTCCAGGCAAAGCCGGCGCTTGACCAGCTTGAGGATAGTTTTACCTCCACGGACATGGCAGGCAGTGCCCCTGCACACCCGGACCACGTTCCTGCCCCGCGGCTCGGTGTAAAGCTGCTCGTAGAAAGATACCACTCCCTGCACTTCGCTGGGAAAAAGGTGCAGAGCTTCTGCTATGGCGGGAATTGAAGAAGGAGGAATAAATCCAAATTCGGCCTGTATCTCCTGCACCAATGGAATAAGCGGCCACCTCTGCTCCCGGTAGCTTTCAATTATCTCCTTTACCCTCTCCATGTTTATCTGCAGCTCACTGCCGGTTTCATCCATGGAAATCCACCCTTTCTACTTTTACTCTAACCGCTGTTTCCCTCACCGCGTGTGGCATGCTATTCCCGGCTTTGCTGATTCCCGGGGCGGCAAAAAGTTTCATTATTTCGGGATGCGAAACAGGCAGCATTACCGTGCCCGGGGCCAGGTTTTCCAGTATATCCACCCGGGCCGTTAGTTCACCGTGCAAAGAAGTGATTGTTACCTCCTCACCGGGTTTCAGGGAAAGTTTTGCAGCATCCCCCGGTTCCATTTTCAAAGATTCCGGTGGGTATAGCTCTTTCAAGCGAAGGGCTTTCCCGCTTCTTACCCCGCTTCCGAAATAGGCCGGGCTGTCTTCCAGCATCAAATAGAAGGGATGCTCTGCTACTCCATCACCGTGGTTACCGCGGGTAACACTGTTACCATTGTTACCACTGTTACCCGCGCCTGCCACCTTCTCCCCCGGCGCCGGAGGCTCACTTTCCCGTGAGGGAAGAGAAAAACGCGGAAATCCGCTGAAAGACTGGAAAATGCGGCTGCAGCGCTCCTCCCAGCAGGAAAGCTTTTCACCCAGCCGGTCTTCCGATTGGTAGTAACCTTCATAAAGCGGGACAAATTCTTCTATTTCGTTCATGACCTGGGAAAGCAAGGAGTACGGCAGGGGGGTTCCCAGTTCCAGAGCCAGATCTAAAACTATCTTCCAGTCGGGCCGGCACTCACCGGGGGGATCCACAGCCTGATTCAGCCACCCGATTCTTCCTTCAAAATTGGTAAATGAACCTTCTTTTTCGGCAAAACTCGCCGCGGGGAGCACTACATCGGCCAACCGCGCCGTTTCTGTAAAAAACAATTCCTGCACCACCAGGAAATCCAGGCTGGATAGGGCTTCCCCGGTTAATTCCGGCCGGGGAAGCGCAGCCACGGGATTCTCTCCCACCAGGTAGAGAGCTTTCCAGGGAATCTCCTTGCCCCGGCGGAAAGCCTCGAATGCTGACATTCCATCACTATTTGGCAGACTAACGCCCCAGAGGTGTTCAAACTTATGCCTGGATTCCCGGTCTTCTACCCGGCAGAGACCGGGGAGCAAACCAGGATCTGTGCCCATTTCACAGGCTCCCTGGGCATTGCTCTCCTTCCGCAGGGGGTAAAGTCCGCTGCCGCTGCCCCACACGTTTCCGCGAAGAAGGGCCAGGTTAACCAGGGCGCCGACTGCCCCGGGATCATTCATGGCCCCGGTCGGCCCGGCGTCGAACACGATTACGGCCTGGGCGGCACCGGCGTACAGGCGGGCGGTTTTACGTATCTCTTCCGGAGCAACCCCCTCCGCCGGGCCAACCTGTTCCGGCGAAAAATTTTTAAGCTCACCTGCCAGGGCGGAAAATCCCTCGGTCTGGCGGCTCACGTATTCCCGGCTGTGCAGTCCCTCTTCCACCATGGCGCAGGCCAGGGCATGCAGCAGCGAGGCTTCGCTCCCCGGACGGGGACGCAGCCACCGGTGGGCAAAAAAAGCAACCTTGCCGGGCCGGGAGTCCAGGTAAATTAATTTGGCATCCCCGTAGCGGACGGCCCGCTTAACGGCGTAACCCACCTGGGGCGCAGTAGAAAGAAGATCCGCACCCGCCACAATTATTACTTCCGCCTGTTCCAGGTTTTCCAGCAGGCCGGTGGCTGAAGAAAACCCGGTTGAAAACTCCATCCCCGCTTTTACAGCATAATTATAAAAATTACTGCTGTTATCCGTATGGGGGGTTCCCAGCACCGTCCTGGCAAACCTCTGCAGGAGGTAATTTTCTTCGTTGGTACACCTGGGCGAACCGTAAACCGCCAGGGATTCGGGGCCGTGCTCATTTTGGGCTTTCTTCAAGCCGCGGGCGGCAACCTGGAGGGCTTCCTCCCAGGAAGTCTCCCTGAATTCGCCGTTTTCTTTTACCAGGGGCACGGTCAGCCTATCCCGGCTGTGCACGTAGTCAAACCCGAAACTCCCCCGCACACACAGCGCGCCCCGGTTGAGGGGGCTGTCCGGGGCGGGAAGCGAGCGAATTATCCGGTTGTCTTTTACTTCCAGCGTAAGGGGACATCCACACCCGCAAAAGGAACAGGTAGTCTGCACGGAAACACCGGTGGTTCCCCGGTAGGGCCTGTTCTTTTCTTCCAGGGCCCCGGTAGGGCAGATGGCTACACAGGTGCCGCAGAAAGTGCACTCCGACTGTTCCAGGGGGACGTCGTTGAAAGTGGCGGGCTTGGCGTTAAAACCGCGCCGGTAGTAATCCAGGGCACCCTCCACTACAATTTCCCGGCAGGCCCGGATGCACTTGCCGCACAGAACGCACTTGGAATCATCCCTGCCCAAAAAGGGGTTCAACTCTTCCACGGCGGCGTACCGTGGAATTCTCTCCATTTCATTCAGACCTATTCCCAGGTCCGAAGCTATGTGGTGCAGGCGGCAACGGTTTCCCTTGTCGCAGATAAGGCAGGAATCGGGATGGCTGGCCAGCATCATCTTCACAATATTGCGGCGGTGCTCCAGCACCCGGGGCGATTCTGTATTTATAACCATGCCCGGCGAAACTTCAGTGACAAAAGAAGCCAGCAACTTGCCGTTTTCCTGGTTTTCAACCAGGCAAAGCCGGCAGGTGCCTGCCGGCTTTAAATGGGGATCGTGACACAGAGTAGGGATATCTATGCCCGATTCCCGGGCTATCTCCAGGATGGTCATTCCACCGTGTCCGCTTACCACTTTCTCATTCAGAGTAATCGTTACCGGCTGCAAACCTTTTCCTCCTTTCCCGGGCCTAAAACACGCCCGGGTCACTTCTGTATACATAGCACTGCTCTGTTTTAAGCAGCCTAACTTACGTACCTCTGCCCCTGTCCGGGAAATTCACCGCGGCTTGCAGCCCGCACCGCCTCCAGTAGCTGGGTTCCCGCTCCCTTCTTGGAAACAAAACCCAGCGCGCCTGCTTCTTTACTGGCCGAAAAATTCTGCTCATCGTCGTACTGGCTGAGCATCAGCACCTTTACTCTTTCCCTGCATTCCGAGCAAATCCTTCGGGTGGCTTCAATACCGTTTAATTCCGGCATGACTATATCCATTAACACCACATCCGGCTGCAGTTCCCTGGATTTGTTGAAAGCCTCAGAACCGTTGGTAGCTTCTCCTACAATATAAATATCTTTCTGCAAGTTAAGCAAAGTGCGGATGCCTTCCCGTACCATGGTATGGTCATCGGCAATTAAGACTTTGATACCCTCAGCCGCATCTTCCAGCAGTTTTTCTATTGAATTGGCCAGGTAATCCGGTTTCACGGGCTTGCAGAAATACTCCACCGCGTCTATGCGCAATCCTTCATCCCGGCGCCATCCCCTGGTCAGGTGATTTTCCGGGGAAGCATCCAGAATTACATGGGGAATCTCGCTTAAAGAAGGATGGTTTTTGAACCACCAGTGCAGTTTAAAAGCTTCACCCCGCGGCATGATGTTTCCCAAAACTACCATATTTAAATTGTAATCAAGGGCAACCCTGCAAGCCTCTTCCCTGCTGGAAGCAACAACTACTTCACAGTTTAAATCCCGCAAAGACTTCTGGAAATTGGAACAAAATTCAGTCTCCTCATCCACCAGCAAAACCAGCCTCTCACCTTTCATTTTATTGCTCCTCCTTCCCGGTTATGCTCAACCGGATATAATATGTTATTATAATTTTACGACTAATCTGACATTTTGTCTTGAGGGGTTTCCCCTGGATTAAAACCAAAAAACCCCTATTTTTTAAACTGTGAGAAGTTTTACACGTCCGGGGCTAACCTGGAGTTCATTCCCAAAGCTTCCCGACCGTTGGCAGCTTCCCCTACTACTTCAATTTCCGGGGAGAACTCCAGCAGGGCACAGATTCCCTCCCGCACCATAGCGTGGTTATCAACTACCAGAATTTTAATACTATCCACCCGTCTCACCACCCCTTTAAAAAACCTGTGATTTAAAACCAGTCATTAAATAAGTAGCAGTTGTTAGTTTGCGTGCTTGCTTTGTACATAACACCCGGCAAATCACCTGTCACCATATTATCCCGCTGCTTTCATCCTCAAAAAGGTACTATAGCCGTCACCGTGGTGCCCTTGCCCGGCTCGGGGTCCACAGAACACCTTCCCCCGATTAAAGTTATTCTTTCTTTCATGTTAAGCAGTCCGTAACCCCGGCCTACTTCTCTCATATCAGTAAGCTGGTCAAAATCAAAGCCCACACCATCATCACTTATCTGCACTACCAGCTCGTTGTCACGCTGTTTGACTGATACATTTACATTTTGCGCCCGGGAGTGCTGCGCAATATTTCCAATAGCTCCCTGCACCCAGCGGAAAATACTTAGCTCTTCCTCGGCATGAAGCTTTTTATTTATTTCATCCAAGTCAAAATGAACCTTGATGCCTCGTGAAGACAGATTAAAATTGACGTATTCGCGTATGGCAGAAACAAGACCCAGGGTATCGAGCTGGGTGGGGCGAAGATCCGCAATCATTCTGCTAATCTCACCGTGAATTTGTTCCGTAGAAGAGTGGCTCTTTTTTAGGATTTCCAGGAACCGTTCATCTCTAATGCCGGCTGATTCCGCCATTTCTATTAAGGCCTGAAGGTTAAGAGCCAGTCCGGCCAGTATCTGGCTGGTTTCATCGTGCAGGTCACGGGCTATTTTTTTTCTTTCTTCTTCCTGGGTGACAATAACCCGGCGTGCAAGCTGGCGGTACCTTTCCCTGCTTTTCCGCAGCCGCTGGTACAGCCCGGCCTGTTCAATGGCTATTCCCAGCTGGTCCCCAATAGACTGCAGCAGGTGCGTGTCGCGCTGCGTAAAGTGGCGCGGTTTTCCGCTGGTGCAGTTCATCACTCCTAAAACTTTTTCCTTGGCTTTAAGGGGAACGCTGACAAATGCACGGAGTCCCTCCAGGCTTATAAGGTCGGGGCGGGTCGCAGTGGGCTCGTTAGAGATATCATCCAGCAGGACGGCTTTCCCGCTCTGGGCCGCTTTTCCAGCAATACCCTCCCCTACTTTCATATGCATTTCCTCGGCATAACGGTGGGAAAGCCCGCGGGTAACCCGGTAAGAGAGCAGACCGTTTTCCTCATCCAGCAACATGATGCCGCCGGAAGTCCCGTGCATAAATTCCAGGGTGGTATCCAGCCCTATCTTTAAGATAGCATCCAGGTTCCCCAGACCGCTTATAGCCGCAGAAACCCGGCTTACCGCTACCAGGGAATCTTCACAACCCTCCTGAACTGTTTCTTCCTGAGAAGAAGTGCCGCCAGTTCCACTGCTTTCCTGTTCTTCAGAACAGTTTCCCTCTTTCTCCCACTCCATAAGAAAGCACCCCGCTTTATTATATGGCTGAACCTCTATAATAATTTATAAATTTTTAATTATATTCAGATTATTAGCAACTTTCATTTATTTCATTATACCACAGACCCGACCCCATGTGAATTACTGGATCTGGGAAGGTTTTTTGGCTGTTGGTAAAAAGAAGACTGCTTAAAAGTAAGGAAACAGTGCTGGGCGATACATTGATACTGTTTGCAATATTGCAGTTACTTATTCCTGATTCTTTTAGATGCAATATTTCCAGGAGCTTGCGCATGGACAACCTCCCTTTCCTTTAGGACACGGTATTTCAACTCCTTCCTTGCTTAGCTGATAAAAGCTTTCCGCAGAGAGAAGGAAATACCTGCCTGTTTTTTGGGTTATCCAGCGCCAATTAAGGATTCCGGTGGCTTCGATCACTAATTCCGCTAATTTAAAAAAGTGATCGGATTAAAATAGATTTACCGCACCCTCATAATAGTGAAATTATTATTTTTGAAAGGTGGGA